>JBOFFD010000957.1:0-4210 GCA_051648425.1 Planctomycetia bacterium | reverse complement strand
ACGAGGGCTTCAAGCCGCTCGGCTTCGCCAACGCCGTCGAAGTGATGGACCTGCCCGACGGCGCCGACCCCGAAGATACGCGCTACAACACCTTCCGCTGGATCACCACCGGCGCGGGCTTCGCGATGGGTCCGTCGCGGGTCGACCCCCGCACCGGGCAGATCCTCGACGCCGACATCATCTTCGACGCCGACATGGTACGCTACTGGCAGATGGAGTTCGACGAACTCATCAAGACCCGCGGTGAAACGACGCTCACCCCCGCCGAACTGTTCCCCGGTTTGGAACAGGTGGTGGGTAAGAACGAATGGCACCGCTGCACCCTCGCCTGCCGCATGGGCGACGGCATGCGCCACCAGATGAGCATGCTGGGGGTGGCCCACCTGACGATCGCCGCCGCCGCCGACCCCAAGAAGGAACTGCCCGATGAAATCATCGGCCAGGCGGTGCGCGAAGTGACCATGCACGAAGTCGGCCACACCCTTGGTCTGCGGCACAACTTCAAGTCGAGCACCTGGAAGTCCCTTGAGGAAATCAACACCGCCAAGGCCGGCGAACCGACGGTCGGTTCGGTGATGGACTACGCCCCCGCGAACATTCAGCCGAAGGGCAAACCGCAAGGCCAGTACTTCCCCAGCACCATCGGCCCCTACGACCGTTGGGTCATCGAATACGGTTACACGGTGCTCACCGGCGACGAAAAGGAAAAGTTGGCGGCGATCGCTTCGCGCTCCGGTCAGCCGGAATTGACCTACGCCACCGACGAAGACACCCGCATGCTCGACCCCGATCCGCTCAGCTTCCGCTTCGACCTGGGCAGCGACCCGATCGCCTACGGCCGACAGCAGGTCGAGCTGGCGAAGTCGCTGATGCCGGGCATCGTCGACAAAGTAACCGCGAAGGGCGACGGCTACGAAAAAGCCCGCCGGGCCTTCAGCGTACTGCTGTCGACGCAGTTGCAGTCGGGAGCTCGCATCGCCCGCTTCGTCGGCGGCCAATACACCACCCGCGCCCACAAGGGCGACCCGAACGGCAAGCTGCCGTTTGAAGTCGTGCCGGCGGCCAAGCAGATCGAAGCGCTGGATTTCCTGCGCGACCACCTCTTCAGCGACGCCGATTTCAAGTTCAACCCGGAACTTCTCAACAGCCTCGGCCCCAACCGGTGGTACCATTGGGGCAATCCCGACCTGTCGCGCATCGACTATCCGCTGCACGATCAGATTTCGCGGTACCAATCGATGGTGCTGTCGCTGCTTTTGAACCCGACGGTGCTCGACCGCATCCGTGAAAACGAACTGCGGACGAAGGAAAACGAAACTCCGTTCACCACGCCCGATCTGTTCCGCATTTTGTCGTCGTCGATCTGGTCGGAACTCGACCCCCCCGCCAAGCCCGCCGAAGCCAAGCCCGCCGAAGTCAAACCGGCCGACCCCAAACCGGCCGCGGAAAAAGCGGAAGCGAAGGCCGAGCCAAAGGCCGAAGCCAAAGCGGAACCCAAGGCCGAGCCGAAAGCCGAAGGCAAACCGGACGAATTTAAGATCGGCAGCCTGCGGCGCGCCTTGCAGCGGGAGTACGTGAAGCGGTTGATCGCGCTGCGGCTCGCCGACTACGGCGCCCCGGAAGACGCCCGCGCTTTGGCCTCGATGCACTTGACGGTGCTCGCCGAGAAAATCCAGGCGCAGCTTCCGAAGACGACCGACGACTACACCCGAGCGCACCTACTCGACGCCCGCGACCGCATCCAGCGGGCGTTGGCCGCGTCGTTCCAACAGATTTCGCCGTAACGCGGCGCAGCGGCTTTCAACCGTGATTCACAAGCAAGCCGGCGCGGACGCGCCGGCTTGCTTGTTTTTCCGCCGTCCCACGAAGGCTTTTTCGTTTCGCTCCGAAAGCACGCCGTCCGCGATCGATGTCGCCGCGACGACGCCCCTCGGTAGAATCAAAACGACCGCCCGGCGAAACTTCTTCTCGACATCGTGTCGATCGACGAAACGCCGACGCGCCGGAGCCTACGGATGCCAGCCGAGCAGTTCTCGTTGACGGTGTTGCAGCCCTGGTGGCTGACGCTTTTCCTCATCGCGCCGCTGCTAGTCTGGTTCAGCCGCCGCAGCCTGTCGGCGTTGGGGCCGGCCCGAAGGTCCGCCGCCCTGCTGCTGCGGCTCGTCGTTCTTAGTTTGTTGATCCTTGCGTTGTCGGAACTACAACTTTCCCGCACCAGCGACAAACTTTGCACGCTGTTCGTCCTCGACCAATCGCAGAGCATCCCCGAAAGCCTGTCGTCGAAAAGCCTGGAGGACGTTTCCAACGCCATTCAGCGCCGCAAGAACGAGCGCGACGAAGCCGGTCTCATCGTCTTCGGCCGCAACGCCCGCATCGAGCAGCCGCCGGCCGCCTATGAACGAACCCGCGAAATCCGCTCCGTCGGCAGCCTCTTGGATCGACAGTACACCGACGTCGCCTCGGCGATTCAACTCGCCCTCGGCAGCTTTCCGCCCGACGCGGCCCGCCGCATCGTCTTATTCTGCGACGGCAACCAAAACCGCGGCAACGCGCTGGCGCAGGCGGTGCTGGCCAAGCAGAACAACGTCCCGATCGACGTCGTCCCGTTGGAATACCGCTACGACGCCGAAGTCTTAGTCGACAAAGTCGTCGTTCCGCCGGATCTTAAGAAAGGCGACACGGCGAATCTGAAAATCGTGCTGCGCGCCGCCCGCGCCGCCGCCGGCCTGATGCGCCTCAACCGTACATCCGACGACCGGCGGGAGATGGTGCTGGAACAGCAGGTGTCGCTGCGCGAAGGTCTGAACGTCCTCACCGTGAAACAAACGATCGACGAACCGAACTTTTACAACTACGAAGCGCAGTTCGAGCCGCGCGCCGATTCGGGCGACAAGCTCGCCTTCAACAACCAGGCGTCGTCCTTCACCTGGATTCGCGGCGAAGGACGCATCTTATTCATCGAATCGCGGCGCGGGCTTCACCAGACGCTGGTCGATCAACTGCGCGCCGGCAATCTGAACGTGACGGTGAGGACCTCCGACCAGGCGCGCGACGACCTGGCGTCGCTCCAGCAGTTCGACGCCGTCGTCGTCGCCGACGTACCCGCCGAGGAACTGGGTGAATCGGTGCAGGAAGCGCTGGCGACGAACACCCGCGAGTTCGGTTCCGGTCTCATCATGATCGGCGGCCCCGACAGTTTCGGCGCCGGCGGCTATGCGAAGTCGCCTCTTGAAAAGGCGCTGCCGGTCGACATGGAAGTGCCGTCGACCAAGGTGCGCGGCAAGGGCGCGCTCGTCCTGGTCATGCACGCCTGCGAAATTCCCGAGGGCAATTACTGGCAGAAACAGACCGCGAAACTGGCGGTGAAAATGCTCGGCAAGATGGACGAATGCGGCCTGCTGTACTGGGACGGCCAGGCGAGTTGGCGGTTTCCGTTGCAAGCCGTCGGCGACGGCGTCCGCATCAACAGCCGCATCGACACCATGACCCCCGGCGACATGCCGAATTTCACCGACACCCTGCAAATGTCTTTGAACAGCCTGCTGAAAAGCACCGCGATGATCAAACACGTCATCGTCATTTCCGACGGCGATCCGCAGCCGCCGCCCGCTTCGCTCTTACAAGCCTACCTCCAGGCGAAAATTACCATCAGCACCGTCTCGGTCGCGTCGCACGGCGCGTTCGAGAAGACGAACATGCAGAACATCGCGAAGACGACCAAGGGCCGTTACTACGAAGTGACCAACTCGAACCGGCTGCCGCAGATTTACATTCAGGAAACCCGCGTCGTCGCCCGGCCGTTGATCTACGAACAGCCGACCGGTTGGGCGCCGGTGGTGGCCTCGCCGACGGAACCGACCGCCGGTCTGCCGCGCGAGCTGCCGCCGATCCGCGGCTTGGTTCTCACCACGCCGAAAAGCACCGCCGAAGTGCCGATCATTTCGCCGCTGCCGGCCGACGGCGACCGCAACGTGCTGCTGGCCCATTGGCAGTACGGCTTGGGGAAGGCGGTCGCGTTCACGTCCGACGGCGGGCGGAAATGGACCGCCGATTGGAAGGATCAGGAAATCTTCGGTAAGTTTTGGTCGCAGCTCGTGCGCTGGTCGATGCGCGGCGGCGAGAGTGAAAATCTGAGCGTGTCGACGCTTGAGAAGGACGGCGTGGTCACCGTCGTCGTCAACGCCATCGATAAGACGCAGGAGTTCTTAAA
>JBOFFD010000956.1:0-2381 GCA_051648425.1 Planctomycetia bacterium | reverse complement strand
AGGACGCGGGGCGGCGGACCACCCCGGCTAAAAGGAGACGGTCGGCGCGGGTGTCGATCGTTTCGGCGGCGACCGCCGGGCCGTGGCGCCGTTGATATGATACGAACGACGGGGTTGAACTCGCGCCGCCGGCGCGGGCGGAGCGACACGACGATGTGTGGCGAGGGGGGTCGATGAGCAACGAGACGTTCGATCTACCGGCGCTCGCCAAGTATTTGTCGCGCGACGTGCGCGAACTTGAAAAGCTGGCGTCGTCGGGTCGATTGCCCGGCCGGCGGGTGGGCAACGCTTGGCGCTTCCACCGCGCGGAAGTCAACGAATGGCTGGAAAAGGAACTGCCGACCTTTTCCGACCAGCAGCTCGAATCAATGGAATCGGGCCTGGCCGACGGCGAGGAGAAGCCCGATCTTCTTTTCACCCGTCTGGTGCAGCCGACGATGGTGTCGGTGCAACTGTCCGGTCGGACTGCGCCCGGCGTTTTGAAGTCACTGGTCGACTTGGCCAACGCCGAATGGCAGGTTTACGCCCCCGGAGAGCTGCTCGACGCCGTGAAGGCCCGCGAGGAACTTTGTTCGACCGCGATGCCCGGCGGCTGGGCCATGCCCCACCCCCGCCGGCCGATGGCCGACGCGCTGGAAGACCACCTTGTCGCGTTCGGTCGCACCGCCAGCCAGATACCGTTCGGCGGCCCGCGCGGCGCCCTCACCGACGTCTTCTTTCTGCTGCTGTGCCGTGACGAACGCACCCACCTGCAGACGGTCGCCCGGTTGGCCCGCATGGTGCAGCGCGACCGCTTCATCGACCGCCTGCGCGAAGCCGAGGGCGTCGACGACGTGTTGCAGGTGCTGCGCGAGACCGAAGAAGAGGTGGTCGGCGACTAGTGGCGCGACGGATTAATCGAGTCCATCCTCGACGCGGCCCTTCCATCGCCGGGCGTCATCCGCTATCAACAACGCACCATCCACTATTCTTCCGTCCCTTGGAGACGCGCAATGGATCTGGAGGAAGATTCAAGCGCCGGCTACGTCGGGCTTGAAACGCTTCGCGGCCGCGATTTCCCGGGCATCCGCCAGTTTTCGATCTTCTCGCCGAACCGCGTCGGGCAGTTGCAAAGCCTCATTCGCATCGTCGAAGAAGCCCACATTCAAGTCTGTGCGTTGGCGATCGCCGAGTCGGCCGAGTGCGCCGTCATCCGCTTGGTGCTCAGCACGCCCGACCACGCCGCGGAGTTGCTGCGGCTCAACGGCTTCGCCTTCTGCGAAGTCGAAATGCTGGTCGTGGAACTGCCATCGAGCGACTATCCGATCGCGGCGATCTGTTCGACGCTGCTGAAGGCCGAGATCAACGTCCATTACTGCTACCCGATGATGCTGCGGCCGCTCGGCCGGCCGGCGCTGGCGTTTTACATCGACGACCACCAAGCCGGCGTGCGAGTGTTGGAGCGCGAGGGACTTCGTCTGCTGACCGAAGCGGACCTGGAAGGCTGAGGTTGCCGTCCGGTCGCCGCGCCTGGCTGGCGCGGGCCGCCGTCGGGGCGGCCGTCGCGACGACGGCCGTCGCGGGCGGCGCCTGGTATTGGTGGCGCGGCCGACCGGTGCCGCCGCCGGTGCGACGCCGATTGGCGCCCGGCCTCTGGTATGAACGCCAAGCGCGCCGCACGCCCCGCCTGCATTTGGTCCACGTCGTCACCGTCGATTGGACCGACCGCTCGTTTCATCCCGTCGTCACCCCCGCCGTCCGCGCCGGCGATCAACCGTTCGACGCCCAAGACGTGGTCGAATTCATGCACGCTTCGGGAGCCGTGGCGGCGGTCAACGGCGACTATTTCGCCCCGTTCCACGACCGCGGACCGTTCGACTACGAACCGCGCCGCGGCCGACCGACGGCGTCGTTGGGGCCGTCCGCGATGGACGGCGTCGTTTGGCGGCCGGCCAAGCCGGGCTATTTCGCCCGACGCGGGGCGACCGTCGCCTTCACCACCGACGGCGCCGTGCGATTCGGTCCGTTGACCGACGCTCCCACGCACCTGGTGGCGGCGGTCTCCGGCGGACCCGTCTTGGTGTCCAACGGCCGGCGTTGCGACGACCCGGCGGGCGAGCCGTCGCCGCAGACCATCCTCGGCTGGCGCGCCGCCGCCCGCGAACTGTTGCTGGTGGTCGTCGACGGTCGACAGCCTGGTTACAGCGAGGGATTGGACGTCCGCGAGGCGGCCGACTTGATGCTCGATCTACGGTGCGACGACGCGCTGCGGTTGGACGGCGGCGGGTCGTCGGCCGTGGCGGCGCGCGACGAACGGGGGGCGCCGGTGGTCTTGAATACGCCGATTCACAACGGGGTGCCGGGGCGGTTGCGGCCGACGGCCAACCATTTCGGGATCGTTC
>JBOFFD010000955.1:0-3290 GCA_051648425.1 Planctomycetia bacterium | reverse complement strand
GGCCGTTTTTCCTTGATCGACGGCCCCGTGATCTCCATCCGGTCCGACAGTTCCTTCGGGACCAGGAACTTGAACGTATCGGTGCCGGCGTACTGCACGTCGAACAGCAGGATGCTGCGGGTGACGGCGGCGTTCTCCTTCACCTGGAAGGTGGTGAAGACGTCGGCGGCGACGCGCGTCTTACGGCGGGCGACGGTGAAGCCGATCTGCGCCGGCCGGGCAAGATACTGGTAGGCGGCGGTGAGGGAAAGGCGGGGCGGCAGATCCATGTCGACGCCGCCGGCGGCGATTTCCACCGGGGTGGCCGGCCGGACGCCGCGCGTCTGGGCCGGGTCTTGCGTCACCTCGAAACTCTCATGAGAGGCGAGGACGACCAGGCCGCGCTCCGAACGGACGTCGAGCGGTTCGACCAGCGGCAACACGACCGGGGCTTCGGGGTTCGGCCGGGATTGCGAGTAGACGACCGCCAGGTTGAACGCGCCTTGCAGACGGCGCTTGAGCTGCACCACCAGGATTTGCGGCGCGGGGGCGTCTTTGGGTGCGTTCGCGGCGGGGGCTTCGGTGGTGGTTTCGTACCGTTCGAGTTCGTCGCTGCGGATTTCTTCCAGGTCGACCCCGGCCGGCAGCTTGACGCGGACGGTGAACACGCCCGCCCGCTGCACGTCGTAGGTCAGGTTGGCTTCGCCGCGCAGTCGGCCTTCTTCAAGGAAAAACCGCTGTCGGGCGGCGGCGGCGACCCGCGGCGCGAGCGGCGAGGCGACGACGCTGAGCTTGTAGTCGGGGGTGAAGTATTTGAAGAACAGAGCGCCGTCGCGACGGCGGTTTTCGGGGACGTCGTTCGGGCCGACGCGCGTGACGCCTTGGCGGTCGGCGACGGCGACGGAAAGATCGTCGCCGGCGTGGACGACGACGAGGCCGGTTTCGCGCTCGACGCCGCGAACCCGCAGGGCGCCGACGGCGAACGCCACCGCTGGCAGCGGCCGTTCGGTGGCGGCGGTCAGCTCGATCTTGTCTTTCGCGGGGGCTTGCAGGCGGACGACGGCGATCTTGCCGCCGCCGGGGCCGTCCTCCAGTTTCCAGTCGCGCACCGTCGCCCCTTGGACGTCGACGAGGCGTTCGTCGGGAGGCAGGGCGAGCCGAACGACCGACAACTCGCCGCGCAGCAGCGAAAAGACGATGCGGGTCTGCGTCTGGGCGACGCCGTCGCCGACTTCGACGGTCGCTTGGCTGTCGGCGACGGCGAGCGGCTCGGCGACCATGGTCTCGGCCTTGCCGCGCCACGACACCTGCACGCCGGCGACGGCGCCAAGCGTGGCGACGACGACGGTCTGTTTGTCCGCGGCGGTCGACTTCACGCCGGCGGCCGGCGGCGACACTTCCACGTCGACGTCGTCGCGCGGAATGGTCAGTTCCAGCGACGTGCCGCCGGCGACCGGACCGTTGAGCGCCAACCGTCGGCCTTGCGGCAGCGCTTCCACCGGCACCGTCAGATCGACTTCGACGCGGTGCTTGCCCTTCTTTTCAAGGAGCAGTTGGTAAGCTCCGGGGCCGGCCGGCGCCAGCAGCGCGCCGCGGACCTTGGAGACGGCCGCGCCGCCGAAGGCGACGGGCACCTTCACCCAGCCGTCGGCGAGGGTTTCGACGTCGAGGACGGCGGTCAGCTTCGCCTGTTCGCCTTGGACCACCCCGGTGTATTTGATCGCGCCCAACACCGCCGGCACCGGCGGGCGGACGACGGCGGCGGTGAGTTCGCGGACGCGGTCGAACAGCTTCTGGTACTCGGCGAGCGACAGCACGATCGTGCGACTGTCTTTCTCGAAGACGTCGGAAAGTTTCGAGAACGGCACGTAGACGACGTGTTCCGACCGCGGCTTTTTCAAGTCGGGCGGAGCGTCCGCCTTCGGCTCGGCTTTAGGCTCCGCTTTCGGCTCGACCTTCGGGGGTTCCGGCTTTCGTTCGGCTTTGGGCTCGGCCTTCGGCGGCTCGGCCTTCGGCGGCTCGACCTTCGGCGGCTCGGCTTTCGGTTCGGCTTTGGGTTCAGCCTTCGGTTCGGCTTTCGGCTCGGCCTTCGCCGGATCGGCTTTCGGCTCCGCTTTAGGTTCGGCTTTCGATTCGGTTTTGGCGTCGTCCGCAGGCTTGGCGTCCTGCGCCGGCGCGGCGGGTGGTCCGCCGGTCGCCATCCACAGAACGGCTAGGGGAACGATGGCGGCGAAGAGGCCGCGGGAGAAACGATGGGTCATGGTGTCGCCTCGTCAGCCGGGGATGGAACGTCCCCGAAAGAGGTACGCCCGTCGTCCCATCGAATCGATCGTCGAAAAACATTCGCCGTCGCGTCGCCCGAACGAGGGCGCCGGTCGCGGTCGTTCCGCCGTCCGCCCGCAAGGCGAACGACGACGGGCGACCGCTGGATTTGAGGTGGATCGCGTCGGCTCCGCCGCCGTCCCCACTCGAAAAAGGGACGCGCGCCGTCACGGACCAACGAAACTAAGGACGCCGAACCAAGCCGCAAAGTTCCCGGAAAACCGCCGTTCAACGCTCTGTCGTTCTACGATCCGCCGGTGGGATTTGTTGGAAGGCGACCGATTTCTCAAAGAAAACCTCTGCCGAACGCACTGTTGACGTATGTCGTTCTCAGTGCCAAGAAATGCACGAAGGCGGGGGTGGCCCGCCTGCGTGGGATCGTCCGGTGGGACGCGGTCTAGTGTCGGCCGGTTGTCAGAACTGCTGGGTCAAACCGACGATCACGCCCCAGTGCTTGCGGGCGTCGTCGGGGTCGATCATGACGTCGCTGCCCGAGATCTTGAAGTCGCTGCCGACTTGCAAGGTGAAGAACTCGGTGATGGGGAAGTCGACCGCGGCGCGGAAGTAGCCGCCGACGTCGAAGCCGGTGTACTTGAACTCGTCGCGGAACTGCACCTCGGCGAAGCGCGGCAGCGGCGGCGTGCTGTTCGACCCCAACGGCCGGTCGATTTCAAGCTGCGTCCAGTCGAACGCCAGGGCGGCGGTGAAGTTGGGGCTGACCTGGATGCGGAACAGCCGGAAGTCGGTGCGGATCGTCGGCCCGACGATGAAGCTGTACGTCCGGCCGGTGTCGACCGAGAGCAAGGCGCCGCTGAGTCGGCTTTGCAGCACGACGTCGCGGTTGCCGGTGTAGTCGGCGTAGTTGAACATCGTGGTGATGCCGTAGCGGGTGTAGCACTGGTCGCCGTCTTGGGCCACGAACGGCAGCACTTCGATGCCGACCTGCGCGTTGTGGCTGTCGCCGTAGGCGTCGTTGGTGCTCTTCTTCG
>JBOFFD010000954.1:0-2879 GCA_051648425.1 Planctomycetia bacterium | reverse complement strand
GGACAATCCGTCGAAGCGACGTCCTGGTACGAACACTTGACGCATTCCATCGGCATGTCGTCGCCCTCCGTCTGTCGCCCCGCCGACCGTCCACGGTGGAACGACGCACGAACGCTGTCTTCGGGAAGGGTAGCATTCTCACGACGCAACGACGACCGAAGGCGCGAAAAACCGTTGCGTCAGCCCTTGGCGTCGACCAACCGGCGGACGATTTCGTCGTGCGACATGCGGTCGGCGACCATCTGCGGCGCACCGGTCAAGCGCGACCGCAGGCTGATGACGAAGCGACCGGCGTCGGCCCCGCAGGCGATGCAGGTCGTCTGTTCGCAGTCGAGATCCTGGCCTGCCAGTTCCGAGAAGAACCCCGCGAAAATGCCCGACATCAGGGCGTCGACCGGTTGGTCGCTCCGCTCCAACAGCGACCCCATCACCGCCGACTTCAACGTGATGACGACCAGTCCGGCGCTGTGTTTGGAAAGGTCGAGTTGCAACAGGCCCATGCCATGGTGGCTGAAGCCCTCGATGATGCAGCTTTGGAACGTGGCCATCGGAAACTCGGCGAGCGGCAAGCCGTAATACTGTTCCATTTCGCTGGAGAAACGCTTCGCGAAAAGCACGCCCCACTTTCGGCCGCAGCTTTTAAGGACTTCGCCGGCGGCCGGCCCGCATTCGTCGATGATGGCGCGGTGCAGGCCCATCAGAAAGTCGCTGGTCAGCGCGATGATGCGGGTGCCGGCGCGGTTGCGAGTGACGCCGGTGCCGGGGTCGGTGCGGGCGTAGTCGCCTTCGGCGAAATAGTTCCCACGCATCAACATCTGAACGCCGACCGGCTTCACTCCGGGCGCGATCGCGGAGTTGGTGGTCATCGAGGCCATCGCGTCGCTCCTGTGTCAGACGGCCGGCGAGGCCGGTTCGGGGAAATCGCTCAACACGTCGATCGCGCGGTCGAAGTGGGGTTCCATCATGGCGAAGGTCTGCCGCGACAACCGTTCCTGGAACGATTCCTTCAGCAGCGTGTAGGCGTCGCGCATGAACTGGGTGGTCATGCCCAGCGAGGCGATGATGGTCCGCAGCCAAAGATACAGCTTGTGGACTGCGACTTCGGTGTCGTCCATCACCATGCTTTGGGCCATGTAGCGCACGACGAGTTGCATGTCGCGCACGCCCTTCTCCCAACCTTGATCGTGGTAGCGGGCGAAGTTGGGATAGCGTCCCTTCAAACGGTCGAGCGCCGCCCGAACCGCCGCCTCTTCGTGACGTTCGACTTCGCGCGACGCCTCGAACCGTACGCGGAGGGAGTCGGCGTACTTCAACACGCCTTCCTGTTCCTCGCGAGACAGGTAGCGGCTGTCGGCCGAGTTCATCACCTGCATCATCTTGGTGTACATCGAAGATCCTTTCGGCTGTGGTCGGCCTTTCGAGCGTCGAGGGTGTCATCCGCGGCCGCCTCCGTCGTCTTGAACGGAACCGGTCGCGGCCTCTTCAGAGCGAATGCTAAACGTTTTGCACTTTCGCGATGATTTCCTTCGCCGTCGCGCCTTCGGCACGCCAGAACGCCGCCGCGTTGACCCGCTTCGACGTGGAAATCAGGAACCGACAGAAGGTGTCGCCGGTGGCGTAACACTGGATTTCGATGCACGAAAGCGGCCGTTTCGACAACACGCTGAAGACGGCGGCGAAAAGCCCTGCGTAGAAGAAGCAGACCACCTTGCCGATGTCGCCGATCGACTTCGCCACCGCGGATTCGTAGAGGTCGATGAAGATCAGACCGCGCTTCGCCTGGCGGAAGTCGTAGTGCCAGCCGCCCCACCCTTCAATTTGCAGGGGCCACCACCACGTTTCCAACATCAGGCCCATCGCCATCTTGGACATCTCGACTTCGAACTCGGCCTGCACCCGTTGGGTGAACGAGCGCATGTCTTCCATGCCCCACTCGAACCCGCACTTGTACATGATCTCGGCGGCGGCGTCGCCCACTTCTTCTTCCAGACTGCCCAAGACCGCGACAACGAAGTCTTCCGAAACGCGAACGACCCGCTGGCCGTAAACGTTCTTCAACACCCCCGCCTTCGGGTCGTGAACGTAGAACTGATCGTCTGTATAGTGGTTGTGCTTGTAGATTTGCGGACCGTTGACAATGCGAATCTTCGGCCGCAGCGGTTCTCCCGGCGCCAACTGATCCACCGTGGGCGTGCGCAACAGCGTCAACGCTTTTTGGTCAGGCCCCTCGTTCCAGATCATCGAGAACCGGGCGTCGTCGGGGGTTTCGATCTTCATCGGCGTCAAAGGCCTCCTGAAAGTCGCGGCGCGGCGACATCTTCGGACGATCGGAGAAGTCGCCACAGTGGCCGGCGCGTCGGAAAAATCCGCAGCGGCATGGCGACGATCACCTTGCTGATCAAATCGGTCGAAGTTCCCGCACGAAAGTAAGCTACGAAAGTCGACTTGCAGCACCGAGTGGCGAATATCCGCGAAAACTTAAAATTCGGTTCGATGCCACACTCCACTCCGACTTTAGCTCGGAAATCAAAGGCGTCGGGCGACTAAAGGCGGTTTTCCACTAGCCTGCCGTCTCCGCGTCGATTCGCCGCAGGGCCGTCGAGCCGTTCCACCCTTTTTCCCCACCGCCGCACCGACTCCGCGATTTTCCCCGCCCTTCGCTGGCGACGAGCCGCAAGCGCCCGTAAGATGCCCCGCACCACGGCCGGGAAGGCCGGCCGCCGGTGGGCGTCCCGCTGAGTTCCCGTGTCCGTCCGCCACACACTCTTTCGAGGTGAAGAATGTCGATGTACATTGGGGAAGCTCTGGTCGGCGACGGCAACGAAGTCGCGCACATCGACCTGTTGATCGGCAGCAAGGACGGCCCGGTCGGCACGGCG
>JBOFFD010000953.1:0-3764 GCA_051648425.1 Planctomycetia bacterium | reverse complement strand
TGGTCGTGTTCGACGAACCGACCAGCAGCTTGGGGCCGGCCGAGGCGGAACGGTTGTTCGGCGTCGTAAGACGGCTGCAAGCCGACGGCGTGGCGGTCGTGTACGTCACCCACAAACTGAATGAAGTTCTGCGTCTGTGCGACGCTTGCACCGTGCTGCGCGACGGCAAGGTCGTCTTTTCCGGTTCGACGGCCGGCGCGACGGAAGAGCAGTTGATCCGCTGGATGGTCGGCCGCGAAGTTGGAGCGACGGCGGGGACGCCGGCGCCGACGGCGGACGCGCCGGTGCGACTGTCGGTGAGAAGTTTATCGTCACCGGGCCGATTCCACGACGTCTCGTTCGACGTGCGACGCGGAGAGATCTTAGGGCTGGCCGGGCTGGTGGGGGCGGGGCGAAGCGAGATCGCCGACGCGGTTTTCGGTGTCGACCGCGGCGCGACGGGGGAGGTGGTCGTCGACGGTGTCTCCGCCATCGGTCGCACGCCGCTTTCGATGGCGGCGATGGGGGTCGGCTTCATCCCCGAAGACCGCAAACGCCAGGGGTTGGTCTTGGATTTCTCCGTCGAGCGGAACACGACGCTGGCGGTGCTGGACCGGCTGCGCGGGTGGTTCGGGGCGGTGCGGACGCGGGAGGAACGGGCCGAGGGGCGCCGTTGGATAGAGCGTCTGAAGATTAAGACGCCGGCGGCCGAGACGGCGGCGCGCGGACTGTCGGGGGGGAATCAGCAGAAGATCGTCCTCGCCAAATGGCTGGCGGCGGGGTGCGGCGTGTTGATCGTCGACGAGCCGACCCGCGGCGTCGACGTCGGGGCGAAGCAGGAGATTCATCGTCTGATTCAGTCGCTGGCCGCCGATGGGGCGGCGCTGCTGTTGATATCTTCGGACCTGCCGGAACTGCTTGCGCTCTCGACCCGCGTCGCCGCGGTCCGCAAGGGAAGGCTGGTGGGGTGTTCCGCGAAGGCGGAGGCGGACCCGGAAACGATCGCGCGAGCGATGGCCGGCTGGTGAAACACCGTTGAGGTCAGTCGTTGTTCTTCGACTTGGAGCCGGGTTTCTTCTTCGTCGGGCGCAGGGGTTTTTTGGTCTCTTCGGATTCAATGCGCGACATCGTCAGTTTTGCGCCGTCCGGGTCGATGTGATAGTTGAAGTTGCCGATGAAGCTGCCGCCGAGCAGCACCGGGGCGTCGGTGAGGGTGTCGGGCATTACGGCGCACTCGACGTCCTTCACCTCGAACTTGCCGAGCTTGACCGAGTCGACGCTCATGCGCTTGCCTTCGACGATTCGGCCGTCGGCGAGCGAAAGACGGATCGTCGGGTCGGACGCCGTCGGTTTGATGCCGATCTTGGCGGCGACCGCGTTCGGCAGGCTGATAAGACTGGCGCCGGTGTCGAAGATCGCTTCGATGCTTTTGCCGTTCATGATGACGTCGACTTCAAAGGTGCCGCCGCGCGGCTTCATGGTGATTTCGTCGGTCAGCACCGTCTTTTCGGTTGTTTCCAGAAGTTTCAGATTTCGCGTGTAATTGCGCGACGGTCCAAGTTCGTAGGTTTTGCCGTCGGCTTCGCTCAAAGCCTTCAACGCTTCGCCCACGAACTCGTCGTCGGCAAGCTTCTTATAGTCTGCGACGATTTCATCGGCCTGTTTCCGCAGACCGACGACGTGTTCGATGAAATCCTGGCGGGCGCCGGCGGCTTTGTCGCGCGCCTTCTTACCTTCGACGTCGTCTTTCTTCTTGTCGAGGAGAAGATTCAGACGATCGGTGGCCTGGTTCAGCGCCGAGATGTAATTGTTTCGTTCTTCGGCCAAGGTCGCTTTTTGGTAGAGGTCGTTCAGCTTGATGCGCCGCTGGGTTAATTCGCGAGTGGCGGCGTCGTCTTCCGCCGACCGCCCTTCGTAGGCGCGTAGTTCCTTGACGGCGTCCAACGCTCCCTTTTGGAAGCGTTTGGTTTCCAAAACCGATTTGCCGAAGTTCGCCTCGGCGGGAAGGACGAAGAAGGGCGTCGACTTCACCAGGCCGGCCTCTTTCAAGACGGCGGCCGGTTCGGCGGCGTTCAGGCGGCCGGCGAGCATGGCGGCGGTCGCGGCGAAGATGACGAACGATCGGCGCGAAAACATCGGCGGGCCTCCTCGTGTGTTTGACGGTGAGGAGATTCTCGCAGTTTGCCGAAGAGAATCAACAGCGGCGCGGGGCGGTCCGAAGCCGATTAGACGGGCGAGGGGAGAAGTCGGCGGCGGTAGCCGTAGCCGGCGGCGAACAAACCGCCGAGGGTCGTCGACCAAACGAGCATCGACGACGGCTCCGGGTTGGTGTAGCAGTCGACGCAGCGGGAGCCGGCCTGAAACGAATCCGCGGGGGCCGGGGAAAGCAGTCGGGGTAGCCGCGAAGAACCAGCCAAGCCCACCGGTAGAATCGACGAAGACGCCAAAGCGTCGTCCAAAACCCGGTTCCGCAGGGTGATGTCGAGCGAAGGGCCGGCCGCCGCGAGAACGGCGTCGACGATCGAGTCCCGCGCGAGGGTGACCTCTTTTTCGGCGTTCGTCGCGGCAAGCACGAGCGTCAGTGCCAAACCAACAATCATATCAGCATCCTCTTCGGTCGGTCCGACGTTCAAGCAATTCGTCGGCGATCGGGATTTACTGTGTTTGATCGGACGTGCGAAGGCGAGTTTGCCGGTATTTCCAAAAAATCCGTTTGAAGATTTGACTTGCACCTTTCGGACTTTGCCGATTGCAGCGGTCGTCTGGGAATTATGCGGTTGTTCGGCAGTTCCGGCGGAAGTAGCGGTCGACAAGTTGAAGCGACACTCGCCGGTCCGACGATACATCCTTCGTTGGCGATGAAGCCGTCGAAAAGGTCGCGGGTCGACCGTTCTCACGGGAACGGACCGCGAAACCCGCGCCGACTCGGCGTCGTCCTATTTCAAGAACCAGATTTGCGAGGATGCAAGGATGCAACCTTCTTGGATTCGGCGTTGCTTGGCGGTCGTGGCCGTCGGAGCGTCTTTGGCGCCGGCGACGGCCGACGAACCGCGGCTGGTGCCCCAGCCCGTGCTGCCCCCGACGATCGCGACGGAGAGCGCGCCGATCGTTTCGGAGAACGCCGGCCACTTCCAGTACGCACCGGCCCCGATCCCCGGCGCGCCGCTGACGACGGAAGTCGTCGGCGAAGGCGCGGTGGTCACCAGCGAGTACGGCGCCGGCCTGCCGGTCTTCTACCGCCGTCGCCCGAACTACTTTCACCACGGCAAGGCGGCCGCGGTCGTCCACGCCAACCGGCTGCAGGAACCGGATTGGTATCGCCAGTACCGCTGCGACCATTTCGGCTACTACCCGACGCAGTGGGCCCCTTGGCCTCAGGGCTGGCTCGACGCGCGGCGTCCTGCGCCGGGTCCGCATCCGTACGACGTCCAACTCGAGATCCCGGAAAAGGTGTTGATTCGGGAACAGAAGATGCTTGACGAAGGCGACCTCTACGACGACAAAGCGTCGAAACCGAAGGCTCCGCCGCTCAGCCCTGTTCCCTCGAGTTAACGATTGGCCTCTTGGAAAACCATTCGTGCGCCGCTCGCGGTGGGCTTGCGGCGTTCTTCGACGGCGAGTACAAGCCCGCCTCTTAGAGTTCAGTGGAAGCGGCCCGCGGACGACCGCGTCGTCCCGTGCTGGGTTCGCTGAATCGATCGGTCGCCTTCTCCGCGCCGCCACCCCCATTCCCAACGTCGGCAGGGTGGGCGCCGTCGAAGGCGCGAGGAGGTGTCGCGATGCTC
>JBOFFD010000952.1:0-8989 GCA_051648425.1 Planctomycetia bacterium | reverse complement strand
CCGGGCGCGGCTGCGCGACTTGGCCGACGAACTGGACACCACCATCAGCACCGCGCGGCGGTTGATGCTGAAGGCGATGCAGCGGCTGCGGCGCGAACTGGCGGTCGAGGGGGCCGCCGCTTGAGGCGGTTACTCTTCGACGGCGGCGGGCGGCGACCCCGGTTCGACGAACCGCAGCCGGCCGCGGCGAGAGCCGGCCGTCAGCACGCCGGAATCGGTGAGACGCCGCTTCAAGGTCGCCGGCGCCGGGGCGTCGGGATCGAGCATTTCGTAGATCGTGATAAGTTCGCCCAGCGTGAACTCGACGTCGAACAACGGGGCGACGGCGGTCGTCGAATACAGGTCGACGCGAAGTCGATCCAAGAAGCAGGCCATGATCTTCGCATGGTCGAACGCCAACGACGGTGTCGACCGAACGGGATGCCAACCGACGCCGCGGGCGTCGTCGGCGGCCTTTGCTTTTACGCCGTGGGCCACGAAGCCGTAATACGCGATCGAGATCGTCCAGCCGCGCGGGTCGCGGCCCGGATCGCCGAAACCGCCGACGGAGCGCAGCGGTCCGATCTTCACGCCGGTTTCCTCGAAAAGCTCGCGTCGCGCCGCCGCCTCCAACGATTCGTCCGCTTCGACGAACCCGCCGGGCAAGGCCCACGCGCCGGCGAACGGGTCTTGGTCGCGCTGAATGAACCGGGCGTCGAGCCGGCTCGACTCGCCGATCGTTAGGGCGACGACGTCGACCGTCGCCGAGGGTCGGGGGTAGTCGTAAGTGAACGAGCCTGGCATGGGCGTATCCTGAGGGCGAAAACGATCGGTCGAGCGCGAAGCCCACCGAGAAGGTTGTACCAACCCTTCTTCGGTTCGTTCACGATCGACACTGTATCACGGAGCCGAAGGTCGGACGAGTTCCGTCGGCAGGCGCAGGATGCGGATGGAACCGTCGGCGCAGCCCAACGCGGCGTACCGGCCGTCGAGGGTCAACGCGACGTGCGGAATCCGGCCGGCCGGCGGTCCGAGACGAAAAGTCCGACGTTCGGCGCCGGTTTCAGGATCGACGAAGCGAACCGTGCCGTCGCCGTCGGCGACGACGAGCGAGTTCCCGTTCGGCAGGAAGAAAAGCGGAGTGGTTTCGGAGTGGGAACGGGCCGTCGGACTGCAAACTAGTTTCTTGGATTCGTACCGAAGGCATTTGATGTCGCCGACGTGGTTGCGGATTGCCACGAGGCCGTTCGATCGATCGAACGCCAAAGTACCGATCATCTCCGGCCGACGTCCTTTCGCGGCGTCTTCCGGCGAGGCCATTCGTCCGGGGCGGAATTCGGTCTGCACTCCGGTCGTCACGTTCCAGGCGCTAATTCGACCTTCGTCGTCGCCCGTCAACACGGTGGCGCCGGCGTCGATCATCGCCAGTGCGCCAACGCGGGCCGGAGAGAACCCCAGCGACCGCGGTTGCACTCCGGAGCCTGGCGTCCAAACCCAGATTCGATTGTCGGCGACGGCGGCGACGATCGTTTTATGGACGGTGTCGAACGCCAGCGCTTCGATCGAACCGCCGGCCAGCTTCATTTCGTCGACGACGCGATTTTCCGAAATCGAAACGATCCGAACCGTTCCCTGCTTGTCGCCGACCGCCAAGCGGTCGGCGTCGAGGAACACGATGTTTCGCAGCCCAAAATCCTGGGCCAATAAGGAAGAGGACTTGCCGTCGACCACGTCGATCAGGTCGATCCGCTCGCCCCAATAAGGAATGCAGGCGAGGGTTCGGCCGTCGGGATGAAACGCGAAGGTGCGGAGGGAGTAGGTCGGTTCGTCCCACCCCAACGGGTCGAGTCGGCCGGTCTCTAAATCGAACCGACGGTACACTCCGTTGTAATCGCCGTAGTAGGCAGAACGTCCGTCGGACGCAAGGGCCGGGCGGTCGGTAAAATGCTTCGGAAGCGTGTACTCGCAGAGGACTTTTTTCGTCTCGACGTCCAACACCGTCGCGCGGCGGTCTTCCCACCGGTAGGAGAGGATGCGCCGGCCGTCGGGGGTGATGTAGCCCGACGGCCCCCAGTCGGACCACGGATTCAACGGCACTTGCGGAACGGCGTCGAGTTCCATGAAGCGGAATCCCGGGAAACCTTTCGCGCCCATGCGTCGGCCGTCTTCGGAGAACCAGATTTGGTCGGCGCCCCCTTTCTCTTGCACCAGTTGGCGCCCCGTTTTCGCGTCCCAAAACACAACCACCCCCGCCGCGCAGGCGGAGACCAACGTTTCGCCGTTCGGTGTGAAGGCGATGCAGCGAAGCCAATGGTGGTGGCGGTCTCCCCAAACGTGTTTTCCGTCGGCCGTGGAGTACACGTCGATCCCGTTGGAATAACCGCGCCCGACCGCCGCAAGCGTGCCGTCGGGCGAGAATTCGATCACCTCCGCGTCGCCGCCGACGTTGAGCCGCCGGCCCTCCGGCCCCGCCGAGAAGTCGACTAGAAACGCCGCCGGCCAAGTGACGACGCCCATCAATGGTTTGACGGGGTGGACCGAAAGTCTTTTGATCCCGTCGTCGAAGGAAAATCTTTGGGCCACCCGGCCCGTCCCCAGGTTCCATTGCAAGACAACGCCGTCGTCGCCGCCGGTGAACACCTCGTTCGGTCGCCAGACGACGTCGGCCACGGACCCCCAATGGGCGGAGCGGACATTGGCGCGAAAGACGGCGATCAACGGAACGTCGGGCGCGACGTACGGCGGGCGAGACTCGGCGGGGATCGGCTTGAGCGCGTCGAGGTCGTTCGGGTAGGTCGTCAGGGCGGCGATCACGTCGGCCCGTTCGGGGGCGTCGGGCCACGCCGCCAGAAATCGGGCGACGTCCAAACGAAAGGCGGCGGCCTCTTTCAGGGTCGGCGCGGCCGTCGCTCCATTTTTCGACGGAAGGTTTCCTTCAATCCGTTTCCAGGCCGCCTTTCGCGCGTTCTCGTCGGTGGCCACGAGCACCGGCCGCACCGTCTCTACCGAGCCGAAACCCACCGAAACCACCTCGCGCCAAGGCTTGAAGCCGGGGCGCCGCACATCGACCGACACGCGGGTGCTCCAGACCGCTCGACGCAAGGGCGTCGACGGCGTCGCATCGACCGCGACCCCACCGATGGCGACTTCGACGCCGGCGCGGTCGATAGCTCCCAGGTCGACCGCCACCACCGGCCGCATCGACACGGCGACCAACCCCGTCGCCAGCACCGCGACTCCCGCGGCCAAGCGGGCGACCCCGCCCGACCGTCGGCCGGCCCGAGGGTCGCGGTTTGCTTCCAGCGACGACAAGGAAGCGGCCAAGCCGCTCGGCCGGGTGGACGAAGGCGGCGGTTCGCCCACGATCGGATTCGAGGCGGTTTCGCGGGCGGAGTCGGCCAGCGACTGGCGGAATTCGTCATAGGCGGGATCGCGCGATCGCTTCGTGGGCGGTCGCAGCGACACCGCCGGCTGCACCGTCGGTGCTACCGCAAAACCGATTTCGTCGAGACTTTTGACGAGTTGGGTGTCGCCGACGGTGTCTGTGATTTCGGTGGGGAAGCCTTCGGGATGCAGGATGAACGGCCGCAGCGCTTCGGCGGCGGCGGCGGCGCTCTGGTAGCGATCGTCCGGCTGCCGCGCCATCATCTTGCGGATGACGTTCGACAGCGGAACCGACACCTCCGGACGAAGGTCGCGGACGATCGGCGGTACGTTCAACACCCGCGCGACGAGTCGCTCGATGAACGTGTCGCCCTCGAACGGGGGCTTTCCCGTCAGCAGATGGTAGAGCGTGCAACCCAGGCTGTAGACGTCGGTGCGCCCGTCGATCGCTTTCTGGTTGTACGCCTGTTCCGGCGCGATGTAGTCGACCGTGCCGGTGACGTGGTGGCTGGTGGTGACCGGCGTGATTTCCGGGTTGTCGCTCCCGAACGTCCGCGCAAGGCCCAGGTCGAGGATTTTGATGACGAACGGCTCGTCGGGTCGAGGACGGGACGCCAAGAGATTGGCGGGCTTCACGTCGCGATGGACCATGCCCTGTCCGTGGGCGTGATGCAGGCCCCGCGCCGCCTGCACCCCCGCCGACGCCACGGCGTCGATCGGCAGCCGACCGAGTTGTTTGAGCCAGAATTCGAGATCTTTCCCGTCGATGTACTCCATCACGAGGAAGTGCGTGTCGCCCACGGTCGCCGCGTCGAGCGCGGTCACGATGTTGGGATGGTTCAGCCTGCCCATCGCGCGGATTTCTCGGCGAAAGCGGGCGACCATGCGCTCGTCTTGAACCACCGCCGATCGAACGACCTTCAACGCCACGACGCGACCGATCGGCGTCTGTTCCGCCTGATAAACGCTGCCCATCCCGCCGCTGCCCAACCGCTGCAGCAACTTGTATTTGCCGAGAAAAAACGAGTGTTGCCCGTGCAGCAGCCGTTCGGCTTGCCAGAACGTGAGCCAGCCACGGTCGACCAGCCATTCCGCGACCTTCACGGGAGGAACGTTGTAGTCGTGGACGGCGACCGCCGTGCCGAGTTCGCTGATCTGCGTCGCCGTTAGCAGGTTGCTGCGCAGTAACAAACGAAGAAACTCCTCACCGGGCGGGCTTGGCATCGGTTTGCGAGCGAGTTCTTCGTGCGCGCTCAACGAATTCCTCCACGCAGGTCTCTTCGGCGTTTCGGAGAAAATTCCTCCACCGCCCGCGCCGTCCTGGCCGCGACTTCGACCTGAGATTCTATTCTCAAAATGGCTTCGGACAGATATTTCCAGCTCGTTTAAGAAAAGCCCCCGTCCCGCGATGGCCTTCGTTCGAATCAAAATGATAAAGTTTTAGTGGCGAATTACGCTGGCGTAAATCCATTACAGTAGACGTTTCGCTCGATCGAATGGGCGGTCTTAAGCAGTCTACCGCATAGTTTTAACGGTCAATGGCTGAAAATCCATCAAATCCTCTGGGAGAATAAACACTATTCCGGTAGTGTATACTTCAAGACGAGAGGCCGGTGCCGACGATGAAGCTTTCAAGACGTTCAGACTATGCGATGCGGGCGTTGATGTCGTTGGCGTCGCACTACGGCGGCGGACCGATCTCGATTCGAACTCTCGCGTTGCGAAACGACATTCCCAAACGGTTTCTGGAACAGATCATGATTGATCTGCGGGAACAAGGATGGGTCCGCAGCGTCGCCGGCCGTGACGGCGGTTTCGTCTTGGCGCGCGATCCGTCGGAAATCACGATGGGGGCCGTCGTGCGCCATTTCGACGGCATCCTGGCGCCGATCCCCTGCGTCTCGGTGCATGGCTACGAACAGTGTTCGCAGGAACCGGTCTGCCGGTTTCGGCGGGTGCTGTTGGAAGTACGCAACTTCTCGGCCCGGCTTTTAGAGAGGGCGTCTTTGGCGCAGCTGCTAACCGGGCAGCCGGTATCGCGGGCCGAGGTCTTCGACGAACAGTTGGTGGGCGGCGCCGGCATCTGACGCCGCCGGCCGATTCTGCTCAGTTGAACCAGGCGGCGTAGCCCACTGACAGCGCATCGTCGAAGACGCTTCCCACCCGAAAGATCGCCCCCAGGTCGACGACCTTCCCCTCGATCAGATACTTTTCCTTCGGACCCTTCTTTCTGATCTCGACGAAATCGAACTCCGTCGGCGGATCCTCCAGTAAGAGCTTCACGCTCAGGTTCTTTTCCGACGGCCAAATGATCTGCGTCGGCAGCAGGCGTTTCCCTTCCAGCATGCCCTCGAACTGTTCGATCATCCCCAACCAGGCGTCGATCATTTCTTGTCGCACCGGCAGTCCTAAGACGCCGGTCTGATCCGGGTTCGGCAGCCATTCGGCGTCGTCGTCCTTCTCCTCGCCGATGAACCGCCACGTCTCGCGGTTCAGCGAGCAGACTTGAAGCAGGTGGTTTCGGAAGCGCGACAGCCGCAATGGTTCGGCGACCGCGACGACATTCATCGCTTCACGCGACGCGCGCCACCGTTCGGTCGTCGGACCGGCGAACGGGTTCTTCGGTTTCGCGAAGAGCTGCGCCGAATTCAGATCGAACGTCGTTTTCAGATCGAACGCCAGTTGGAAGTCGACGATGGCGCAGGTGAGATTGCAGTAGGCCCGCAGCCAAGCGACGTCGCCGCGGTCGAAACGAACGAGGAATTCGGGGTTCTTCGTCAGGAACTCCGGGTTCCACTGTCGGCGGTTCGTCAGCAGGTCGGCGAAGCGGTCGCTCGCTTGGCCGTCGCCGTCGAAATCCAACCGAATCGCCGAGAGCCGAAGGGGCAGGGCGACCTTGTCGTCGCGGACGCCGGCCAGCGTTTTCTCGGCCTCGGCGACGTCGCTCCGAAAGTCGTCGAGGATTCGCCGAAAGAGCGTGTAGTCGATCATGGACGGGGTCGGATTCTTCGGCACCGGCAGCCGGACGATGGGGGCGTCGGCGTTTTCCGAGACGACGCCGTATTGGTGAAGCGATCGGCCGAGGCGCTCCACGCCCCGCACGACCTGTAGCACTCCGAGGCCGAAGCGGGCTTGGTCGTCCGTCGGCTCGACGGCGATCCGCTTCTCCAACTCCAAGAAGCCGTTGGCGAAGTCGCCCGCGTGCAGAAAACGTTCCACCATGGGGGAAGGTTCAGCGGCGGCGGCCGTCGACGCGGCGGCGAAAATGAGTAAGTGCAGTGCTGTACGGGTCATGATCGTTCCTTCTTGGTTGCCGTCAACGACGGCGCATCCCGCGCGGCGTCGCCGATAGGACTTACAAGTTTCGACCGCGTCGGGTTTCAGGCCGATTCGCTTTCGCCGCCGCTCCAAGCCGTCAACTAGGAAGGCGGCCGCGCCGCTTCTACAATGCCTGCGCTTAGTCAACGAGGATTTCGGTTGAAGCCGGAATTCCGCGCCGCCGCCGCCGATTTCGCGGCGGATTTTTTGGAGAAACGACGATGCCGTTGGTTCCGATGCGAGTCTTGCTGGATCACGCCGCCGAAAACAGCTACGGCTTGGCCGCCTTCAACGTCAACAACATGGAACAGATCCAGGCGATCCTTGAAGCCGCCAACGAAATCGACGCCCCGGTCATCGTCCAAGCGTCGCGCGGCGCCCGCAAATACTCGCAGGACAACTATCTCCGCCACCTCATGCTCGCCGCCGCCGAGCTGTATCCGCACATCCCCATCGTCATGCACCAAGACCACGGCAACAGCCCGAAAACTTGCCTCAGCGCCATCGACAACGGCTTCACGTCGGTCATGATGGACGGCTCGCTGGCGGAAGACGGCAAATCGCCCGCCACCTACGAGTACAACGTCGACGTCACTCGCCAAGTGGTGAAGATGGCCCACGAACGGGGCGTTTCGGTCGAAGGTGAACTCGGCGTGCTCGGCTCGCTGGAAACCGGCATGGGCGAAGCCGAAGACGGCCACGGCGCCGAAGGCGTCGTCAGCCACGACCAATTGCTCACCGACCCCGGTCAGGCCGAAGAATTCGTCGCCGCCACCGGCGTCGACGCGCTGGCCGTCGCCATCGGCACCAGCCACGGCGCCTACAAGTTCACCCGTCAACCCACCGGCGAAGTGCTGGCGATGAGCACCATCGAGGAAATCCACCGTCGGCTGCCGAACACCCACATGGTCATGCACGGCTCGTCGTCGGTCCCCCAGGAACTCCAGGACGTCATCACCAAGTACGGCGGCAAGATGCGCCAGACGTGGGGCGTGCCGGTCGAGGAAATCCAACGCGGCATCAAGCACGGCGTCCGTAAGATCAACGTCGACACCGACAACCGCATGGCCATCACCGGCGCCATCCGAAAGGTGCTGACGGAAACCCCGGAAAAGTTCGACCCTCGCGACTACCTCGCCCCCGCCCGCGAAGCGATGCGCAAAGTCTGCAAGGACCGTATGACCTCGTTCGGCCAGGCCGGCCAGGCGAGTAAGATTCGCACCGTCACCCTCGTCGAAATGGCCAAGGTCTATTCGATCTCGAACGGCGTTTCGGTCCACTGACCGACTCTAAGACGACCGGTCCGTCGAAACCGTTCGGCGGACCGAGGAGTCTCCCGCCGTCTTACCCGCCGATGGCGTGCATCGTTCGGTCGGGGCGGATGAAGTTGACGCTGTTGATCTGATGGCCTTCCCATTTGGCGGCTACGCACCGCCGCACCAAGTCGGCGATTTCCTCCGAGCCGGCCCCGCCGCGCAGCCGCGACTTCACGTCGACCTCGTCGAGCGAAAACAGGCAGTTCCGCAGCTTGCCGTCGGCCGTCAATCGCAGCCGGTTGCAGTCGCCGCAGAACGGCTTGCTCACCGAGGCGATGATGCCGATCCGTCCCTTGCCGTCGCGGTAGACGTAGTCGGCGGCCGGCGCCGAGGGGTCGGCGGGCGGTATCGCGTCGGCCGGCAGGCCGGCGTCCGCCAGGATCTCCAAGATGCGGTCGGCCGTCAGCACCACCGACCGTTTCCAGACGTGGTCCGCCTCCAACGGCATGAACTCGATGAATCGCAGTTCCAAGTCGCGGCCGCGGCAGAACTCGGCCAGCGGAACAATCTGACTTTCACTCGTCCCGGCGATCGCGACGGCGTTGATCTTAATCGGCCGAAAACCGGCGGCCCGCGCCGCTTCGACGCCCGCCAACACGTCGTCCAGCGCGTCGCGGCGGGTGAGCGCCTTGAACTGCTCGCGGTCGAGGGTGTCCAGGCTGATGTTGATGCGTCTTAGGCCGGCGTCGAAAAGTTCGGCGGCCAGCGGCGCGAGCAGAGTGCCGTTCGTCGTGATGCCGACGTCGCGAATGCCGGGCACGGCGTGCACCATGCGGATGAGCGTCGGCAGTCCCTTGCGAATCAACGGTTCGCCGCCGGTGAGACGGATCTTATCGACGCCGAGCGACGCCGCGATTTCGACGAAGCGCAGGATTTCTTCAAACGTCAACACATGCTCGCGCGGTTGAAAGACGACGTCTTCCGGCATGCAGTAGGTGCAACGGATGTTGCAGCGGTCGGTGACGCTGATTCTAAGATTGGTGTGCCGTCGA
>JBOFFD010000951.1:0-3150 GCA_051648425.1 Planctomycetia bacterium | reverse complement strand
CCAGACGGCGCCGCAGCACCACGCCCTCTGCCGGTGGGGGTTGGAACGGCTCGACAGCCTGCAAAAGATGCTGCCGGCGGCCGTCGACCACATCGAACAGCAGTACATTCCGCAACTGGAACCGTACCTGCCGACCCCCTTGAAGCAGTTCATGACCACCGATTCCATCGCCGTGCTTCGCTTCGGCGTCGATCTCGGCCGACGCACCTATTCGTCGTTCCTCTTGAAGCTCGGCTGGATGCAGGACATGATCGACAAGGTCATCTGCCACCAGGTCGGCAGCGGCCACCGCGACTCGATCCTGAACACGCTCGGCATCCCGCGCGAGAAGGAATTCTCGACGTTCGAGTACCTCGGCAACATGGGGACGGTGTCGCTGCCCCTCACCGCCGCCCTCGCCGCCGAACGCGACTTCCTGCGCCGCGGCGACCGCGTCGGTTTTCTGGGCATCGGCAGCGGCCTCAACTGCCTGATGCTGGGGCTGGAATGGTGACCGACATCTGGTCGACCGACCCGGACCTCGCCCTGACGACCCCCGCCGATCGGTTGAAACAGTACGGCGTGTCCCCCGTCCTCTACCCGTTCCGGTCGCGGTTCTTCGATCAGCGCGGCGTCCGCCAACACACCATCGACGACGGCGAGGGCGATCCGGTCGTCATGGTCCACGGCAATCCGACCTGGTCGTTCTACTTCCGCGGCCTGGCCGCCGACCTGCGCCAAGACCACCGCGTCATCGTTCCCGACCACGTCGGTTGCGGCCTTTCCGATCGGCCGACCGACGCCGAGTACCCCTACCGCCTGGAACGGCGCATCGACGATCTCGAACGCCTGCTGGACGACGCGGGCGTCCACGAAAACGTCACGCTGATCGTTCACGATTGGGGCGGGATGATCGGCATGGGTTGGGCGGTGCGCCACCCCGAAGCGGTGAAGCGGATCGTCGTGCTGAACACCGCCGCCTTCCTGCTGCCGCCGGGGAAGAGGCTGCCGCGGGTGCTGTCGATCTGCCGCGACAGCGCGATCGGGGCATGGCTGGTGCGGAAAATGGCGGCGTTCAACTTGGCGGCGGCGTGGTGGTGCACGGCGGCCCGGCCGCTCGACCCCGACGTGCGCGCCGCCCTGCTGGCGCCGTATGCGAAAGCGTCCGACCGCCTCGCCGTGCTGCGCTTCGTGCAGGACATCCCGCTGGCGCCGGCCGACCCCAGCTACGCGGCGGCCCTAGCGGTGCAGGACCAGATCGCCGTCTTCGAGAACACGCCGATGCTGATCGGCTGGGGTCTGCGCGACTTCGTCTTCGACGCCGACTTTCTGGCCGAGTGGCGGCGGCGCTTCCCGAACGCCGAAGTCCATGCGTACGACGACCTCGGTCACTACATCCTGGAAGACGCCGCCGACGTAATCCCAGCGTTGGTGCGCGACTTCGTCGACCGAACGTAACGTGACGGTCCGTTGGGCCGATAGCCGTCACGTTCACGGGGCGCGTCGCGCGGATTCGGCGCCGTGGACGGCGGCCGAACGGACGCGGCGCCTGAAGGCGGCGGCTATCGAAGAAATCCTTCGACGGATCGGGGCTTTTCCGATCACATCCAACGGACCGGACCGGAAGGAAACCCGTGGCGACCGACGCGCCTAACATCGCCGAGCAGTTGACGCGACGGGCTTCCGAACGGCCGCATCAGTTGGCCGTCGTCTTCCCCGAAGGTCGCGACCGCCGCGGCCGGGTCGCCTACACGCATTACACGTACAAGCAGCTCGACGACGAAAGCACCCTGCTGGCGCTCGGTCTAAAATCCATCGGCGTGGCGCCGGGCGACCGCGTCGTGTTGATGGTTCCGCCCAGCCTCGACTTCTTCGCCCTAACGTTCGCCCTCTTCAAACTGCGGGCGACGCCGGTCTTCGTCGACCCCGGCATGGGGGTCAAGCATTTGAAAACCTGCCTGGCGGAAGCGGCCCCGTCGGCGTTCGTGGGGGTGCCGAAGGCGCACGTCGCCCGGCTGCTGTTCGGTTGGGCGAAAAGCACACTGAAGAAAAGCGTCACCGTCGGCGGCCGACGCCTCTTCTGGGGCGGCGAAACGCTCGCCGGCGTGCGCCGCGCCGGCGGGAAGGCGGCCGATGCCGGGAAAAAGCTGCCTGCGGAGTCCGAAGCGGACGGCGTCGCGGCGATCTTATTCACCAGCGGCAGCACCGGCGTACCGAAGGGGGCGGTCTACACCCACGCCATCTTTAACGGCCAAGTCGACGCCCTGCGCCGGCTGTACGACATCCAGCCGGGCGAAGTCGACCTGGCGACCTTCCCCCTGTTCGCGCTGTACGCGCCGACGCTGGGCATGACGGCGGTGGTGCCGACGATGGACTTCACCCGGCCGGCGCAGGCCGACCCGCGGCTGCTCTTGGAAGCGATCGACGACTTCGGCGTCGCCAACCTGTTCGGGTCGCCGGCGCTCTTGCGGCGGCTGGGGGATTATCTGGAAAAGACCGGGCGCGGGCTGCCGACGCTGAAACGGGTGGTGTCGGCCGGGGCGCCGGTGCCGGCGGCGGTGATGGCGAAAATCGCCGCCGCGCTGCCGCCGGGCGCGCAGGTGTTTACGCCGTATGGCGCCACCGAAAGCCTGCCGGTGGCGTCGATCGGCAGCGACGAAGTGTTGGGCGAAACGCGGAACGCCACCGACCGCGGGGCGGGGGTGTGCGTCGGTCGGCCCGCCCCCGGCGTCGATCTGGCGGTGATCGCCGTCCACGACGAACCGATCGCCGTCTGGAGCGAATCGCTGCGGCTGCCGGCGGGTACGGTCGGCGAAATCGTCGTTCGGTCGCCCACCACCACCGGCGAATACTTCCGCCGGCCGGAATCGACCGCGCTGGCGAAGATTTTCAATCCCGCCGACGGCTCGGTGCGCCACCGCATGGGCGACCTGGGCCGCCTCGACGACCAGGGCCGGCTGTGGTTCTACGGCCGCAAGGCCCACCGCGTGCCCGCCGCGCACGGCCCGATGGACACCATCCCGTGCGAGGCTGTTTTCAACACGCACCCGCAGGTGTTCCGCACGGCGCTGGTGGGCGTTCCGTCCGGCGCCGTCGGCGTCAAAACGCCGGTGCTGTGCGTCGAGCCGCGGCGCGACGCGGGCGCGATCGACCGCGAGAAGCTGCGGCGCG
>JBOFFD010000950.1:0-2141 GCA_051648425.1 Planctomycetia bacterium | reverse complement strand
TGCCGCGACGCCCTCGAACGCGACGAATCGTGCGGCGCCCATTTCCGCTCGGAACACCAAACCGCGGACGGCGAGGCCGACCGCGACGACGAAAACTACAGCCGCGTCAGCGTCTGGGAATATGCCGGCGACGGCGTCGCACCGAAGTTGAACACCGAACCTTTGGTCTTCGAGGCCGTCAAACCGAGCGTGCGGAGCTATAAGTAAAATGGAATTGACACTTCACGTCTGGCGTCAGAAGAACCCGACCACCAAAGGGTCGCTCATCACTTACAATCGCAAAGACGTCAGTCCCGACATGTCGTTTCTTGAAATGCTTGACGTCCTCAATGAAGAATTGATGGACAAGGGCGAGGAACCGATCGCCTTCGAGCACGACTGCCGCGAAGGGATCTGCGGTTCGTGCGGCGTACTCATCAACGGCAGCCCGCACGGCCCCTCGCCGCGCACCACGACCTGCCAACTGCATATGCGCACGTTCAAGGACGGCGACGAAATCGTCGTTGAACCGTTCCGCGCGACGGCCTTCCCGATCCTGAAGGATTTGGTCGTCGACCGCAACGCCTTCGACCGGATCATCGCCGCCGGCGGCTACGTTTCGGTGAACACCGGCGGCGCCCCCGACGCCAACCTGGTGCCGATCCCCAAGGTCGAAGCCGACAAGGCGTTCGACGCCGCCGCGTGCATCGGTTGCGGCGCGTGCGTCGCCGCCTGCCGCAACGCCTCGGCGATGCTGTTCACGTCCGCGAAGGTTTCGCACATGGCCCACGTGCCGCAGGGCCAGCCCGAACGATTGCAGCGGGTGTCCAAAATGGTCGCCGCGATGGACGCCGAGCTGTTCGGTTCCTGCACCAACCAGTACGAGTGCGAGGCCGCCTGCCCGAAAGCGATCGGCGTCGAAAACATCGCGCTGATGAACCGCGACTATCTAAAAGCGCAATTGGCCGGCGT
Organism: Planctomycetia bacterium; assembly: GCA_051648425.1. Taxonomy (GTDB): domain Bacteria; phylum Planctomycetota; class Planctomycetia; order Kolteriales; family Kolteriaceae; genus JBOFFD01. The sequence continues at coordinate 1,190 of JBOFFD010000950.1, read as the reverse complement.
CTCGTAACATATCTTTTGAAGCGTCGCGGACCGGTAAAGGCGCGGCGTTTCGGGGATGAAGGCGATGACGCTCGAATACACGTTCGACGTGGTGGTGGTCGGAGCGGGCCACGCCGGCGTCGAGGCGGCCCTGGCCGCCGCCAAGGCCGGCGCGAAGACCGCTCTCTTGACGATGAACTGCGACACCGTCGGCCAGATGAGCTGCAACCCGGCGATCGGCGGCGTCGCCAAGGGCCAAATCGTCCGCGAGATCGACGCCCTCGGCGGCGTCATGGCCCGCGTCATCGACGCCACCGCCATTCAATTCCGCATGCTGAACCGCAGCAAAGGCCCCGCGATGCACAGTCCGCGGGCGCAGGCGGACAAAAAAGCGTATCAGTTCGAGGTGAAGCGCCTCGTCGAAGATCAGCCCGGTCTTACCCTTCGGCAGGAAAGCGTCGATCGGCTGCTGATTGAGAACGGCCGGGTGGTCGGCGTCGAAGTCAAAGGTGATTCGATCTACCGATCGCCGGCCGTCGTCCTGACGACCGGCACCTTCCTACAAGCCCTTTTGCACACCGGTGAAGCGAAAACCTCCGGCGGCCGAGCGGGAGAGTCGGCGATTCATTCTCTTTCCGGCAGTCTCACCGACGCCGGCTTTCAACTGCAACGCTTCAAAACCGGCACGCCGCCGCGGCTCAACGGCCGCACCATCGATTTCAGCCGACTGGAAGAACAACCCGGCGATTCCGATCCGCAACCTTTTTCCTATTCCAACGACGCGGTCGAGCAGACGCAGATTCCGTGTCATTTGACTTGGACCAATCCCGCGGCGCATGAAATCATCCGCGCCAACCTTCATCGGTCGCCGATGTACACCGGTCAAATTCAGAGCCGCGGTCCGCGCTATTGTCCTTCCATCGAAGACAAAGTCGTGCGCTTCGCCGACAAGGACCGCCATCAGGTCTTTCTCGAGCCGGAAGGCCGCAACACCCGCGAATACTACGTGAACGGCGTCTCCACCAGCCTGCCGAAAGACGTGCAGCATGACGTGATCCGCAGTATCGAAGGATTGGAACAGGCCGAGATCATGCGGTTCGGCTACGCCGTCGAGTACGATTTCGCGCCGCCGCACCAACTGCGGCCGACCTTGGAAACGAAGTTGATCGAAGGCTTGTATTTCGCCGGGCAGTTGAACGGTACGACCGGGT
>JBOFFD010000949.1:0-6732 GCA_051648425.1 Planctomycetia bacterium | reverse complement strand
ACCGGGCCGAGGTCTTCGGCACAGCGATCGCCGAAGTGGAGGATGAACCGCTTCGCCCACTGGACGTAGGCTTGTTCGGTGCGGTAAGACATCCGGCGTTCACGAAGGGCGTCGCGGATTTGGTCGAGCAACGGCCGATTGGGCCGCGGCGCGGCTTTGACGGGTCGAGAAACCATGGCACGGTCTTCCGAGAACATTTTCGCAGTGCGACGGCGATGAAGAGCGGTGTAGTGAATTCGCCGCCCGGTGGCAAAAGTTTACGGTTCGTCAAGTTCCAAAGAAAGAGCAATAGACGCCCCGCCGCCGCACCGCTATACCAATGAAATCGAACGCCGCCTGTACGCGGCAGACTTAAATGTTCGGCACACTTGATCGGTCGCACATGCTCAGATTTGCCCTGATTCTAGCTTCTCTCACCCACCCCACTGCGATGGCTGGCGATCCGGCGGATCTAGTTTACAGCGGAAGAAAAAGCTGGGATGCCGCTGCCGGAATTCTCATCTTTCAATCCAGCGGCACCATGCCGGAGTCCAAAGAAGGCTTCCATTGGGTCGTGCCCGACAATGTCCGACAGATCGTGATCGGCGAACGTGTCACGGTCAGAGGGGCATTTCGTGTCCCCTACCGCAATGCGAACAATCCCCTGCTCATTGTTGGCAGGAATCGCGAGACTTCAGTGCTTTACGGGACGGACACCGAGCATTGGACCGCGGAGAACAAGATCGACGAGAACGATAAGTGGAAATACGGAGCCGTGAGCGTGTTGGCTGACGCGGTGGTCCGCGTCTCCGACCTGACCTCGCAAAATCCACGAGGCTACAACATCTCTGGTTATGCGAATCAAGCGGTCCTGCATGTCAGTCGATGCAATTTGCTCGATACGCGCAATGGCGACAACAACAATAGTGATGGATTCATTGGGGCAGCAGGCTCATCGATCACTGACTCGCTGATCAGCACGTCAGACGATGGCATCAAGATCTATCGCGATGTCACCATCAAGAATGTGACGATCGAACAGCACCGGAATGGAGCGCCCATTCAATTCGGGTGGGGTGGCGAGTCAGCACACGCCAAGGCAACCATCGAGGGTCTCACGATTCGGGGCGTCGATCCACAGAATCTCTACAACATGGCGCCGTTTACATGGGAAGCAGGAACGAGCGGCACTCGTGACGTCACGGTCACCGGGCTCAAAGTGAATCTGATTGGCAAGTTGTATGATGAGAGCAGCAAGACTTGGCGACCGATGGGTCTGTTTGAACTGAAGCCAAAAGGATGCACGCTGAACATCACGATTGTCGATGCGGAAGCCAAAGACCTCGGCACCGGCATTCGTAACACGCAAGGAACCATGAATTTGAACGGAGCGACATTGAGATGACAATTGGCCTAACAAGGCGGTCAACCCGAGCGGCGGATCGGGCGTGTTCCGAAATCAAAGTCACTCGGCCGCCGCCGGGTTACCTTGGACGTTCGGCCGCGGAGGCGACTCGATGGCGACAGCCGCAGACGACGGCCTGAGGTTCGTTCCGAGCGCGGTCGAGGGGCTTTCGGGCGTCACCGACGCGGCGGTGTTCCCCGACCGGCTGGAGCTTCTGTCCGACGGCAAGTGGGTAGTCATCCGCTTCCTCGGCATCGCTCAGTGGCATCGGCTCGGTTGGCTGTATCGGCTTCTTGCCCGATTGGGCTTTCGGGTGCGTGGCTGGCCGTCGGTGGCGGATCGGGACTGGTTCCACCCGCCGGCGGGGCGGTTCTTAAGGTTCTTCACCGCCCCGCCGGTCACGGTCTACATGCCCGACGAGCCGCCCGAGACGGGCTACGGGCAGACGATGTTCCGGCAGGTGCAGGACGTGCTGGCCGCAGGCGGGTTCAGCACCTTCGACCTGGGGTGAGCCGCAGACGCCAAACCAGGCGCTGCAGCAGACCGGGGCCGCATGTAGGCTTTCCGGGATTCATTGTCGCTCTGGCGGCCCCGGCTGCTGAGCTTGGTCGTTCGGCCGTAGCGCGGGGTCGCCGCGGGATTTTCCGTTTTGTAACTTGGCCGTAAGCCGGTACGGCGTCGGATTGGATTGGCGGTGGGGCGGTCGTAACTGTGGGGCGGTCGGCGTTTCGGCCGAACCGGGCGCTGCACCCGACACCGGCCGCCGGCGCTCTTATTTCACCCCCCGCACCCCTCGCCGGCCGGTGCGGGTGAGCGGGGTCGTTCGGCGTTGGAAGCCCCGAGCCGGGTGGTTCGCGCCGCGGCAGACAAGTGTGATAGGGGCAGAGCGGCGGATAACGCTTTCTCGCGGCGGCACGCCGTGATAAACTCTTCGCACGGCGTGACGCCGGATAATCACTAGTTCGGCGGCGGAAGCAGTGGTCACGGGCGAGCCGTTGAGTCATTCGTCATTCACATATCACCCATGATGGTCCCAATTATGAAAACAATACTCACGCTCTTCGCATTTCTGCTGGTGGTATCAATGGCCTCGTTCGGCAGCGCTGCCGAGCCGGCGGCCAAAGAACCACGCCGCTACAACATTCTCATGATCGCCGTTGACGATCTGAATGACTGGGTCGGAGCTTATGGGGGGCATCCGCAAGCGAAGACGCCCTGTATCGATCGTCTCGCCCAGAACTCGATGGTGTTTCGCAATGCGAGTTGTGCGGGGCCGGTTTGCGGGCCTTCCCGGTCGGCGTTGCTGTCCGGATTCAGGCCGGGGACTACCGGGGCCTATGGCAACGACACGAACATGCTGGACTCACAGATAGTGCAGACTCATGCCACGCTGCCGGAGTATTTCTCCAAACATGGATACACGACGATTTCCTGCGGCAAGATCTTCCACAAGCATGGCACCGCCAACGGCTTTGACGCAGGCCAGTGGGCCTTCGATGTCTGGCATGACGAGCTGAATCGGGGCGGTCAAAAGGCGGAGTCCGTTTACTCTCGCAACCAGGGTATCATCGCCGGCAAGGCGATCGAAAACCCCAAGCACAAAGTGGGAGGTGGGTCGGAGTTCTCATGGGGCGTGACCGAGAAGGGCAAGGAGTTCACTCAGGACTACCGCACGGCGAAGTGGTTTGAGAAACAATTGCAGGAGCGACACGGCAAGCCCTTCTTCATGCTCGCGGGCATTTCAAAGCCCCATTTGTCGTGGTTTGTTCCGCAGGAGTACTACGACCTGCACCCACTGAAGAGCGTGCAAGTTCCGAAGTTCCTCCTGGATGACTTCGATGACATTGTGGGAGGAAAATCGAAACGAGAGTTTGCGGCCCAGCCAGACTTCCTCTGGGTGCAGGAGTATGGGCTTCATCAGAGAGCCGTGCAGGCTTACTTGGCAGCTTGCAGCTATGCCGATGACTGCATTGGGGTCATGCTGGACGCCCTCAAGAATAGCCCCTACGCCGATAATACGATCGTCGTCTTGTGGGGCGATCATGGCTGGCATCTCGGTGAGAAACTCAGGTTCCGCAAAGCCACGCTGTGGAAGGAATCGACTCAGATGCCATTGATCGTCCACCTGCCCGGCATGGCAGAACGCAAGGATTGCTACCGCAATGTGAACCTGCTCGATCTCTATCCCACCCTGATTGAGTTGTGTGGGTTGCCCGAGAAGCAACTGGATGGGAAATCCTTCAAACCCTTGCTCGATCATCCGAAACTGCCCTGGAACCCGACGGTCACCACTGCGGGCAAGGGCAATTATTCGGTGATGGCCGAGAAGTGGCACTACATCGTCCGAGCGGATGGCCCAGAAGAGTTGTATGACCTGGAAAAAGATCCGCTGGAGTGGAAGAACCTTGCCATCGACAAGTCCCCTGAACTCGAGCCGGTGAAGGCCCATCTGAAGACCTTCGTCCCCCAAGATGATGTCGATAGCCTCCCTCAATCCAAAGAGGCAGCTCGCAAAAAAGAGATCGACGCGACGATCAAGGCTCGGCGCAACTTGGCCGAGCTGAAGTAGCAGGAAGGGCGACATGACGGTCGCTCTGGCGCTTTGCGGCGGGTGTCGCGGGCTGGCGCCGGGGTTGGGCGGTCGGCGGCTGGCGCCCCGCCGAACCAGATGGTGTGTTGTCAAGCGATGATTTTCGACCCTCTCGTGGGGTCGAACGGCGTGCGGCTTTTGAGCACGCCGTCGGCGATCATGAGCAGCTTGCGCATGCGGGCGCCCAGCGCCGCCATCTTCGCCTTGCCGGCCTTCACCAGTCGCGCGTAAAAGCAGCCACCAATGGGTTGAACCGGATCGCCGTCAGCGCCGGTAGGTACAGCGCCTTCCGCAGCCGAGCGTTGCCCGCCTTCGACAGCCGGGTCCGCTTGTGGACGCTGGTTCCCGAGCGGTGCTCGCGCGGGGCCAGCCCGGCGTAGGCCGCCGCCTGCTGGGCCGTGGCGAAGCGGGCGGGGTTGGGCAGCTCGGCCAGGACGGCGGTGGCCGCGACGGGTCCGACGCCGGGGATGCTCTCCAGCAGCGCCCGGCGCTCACGCAACGCTTCGGAGGCGGCGGCGAGCTTGTCCCGCCTGGGCCTGCAGCCGGTCGGCCTCGCGTTCCAGGAAGGCGGTGGTGCGACGCACCGGTTCGCGGACCTCCGGCGCCGGCGGTTGCCAGGGGGCGGGTTGTTCGCGGACGGCGTACTCGGCGATGAGCCGAGCGTCGGCGCGGTCGGTCTTGTCGCCCTGGCCGCGCATCAGGCCGACGTACTTGACGCGCGCCGGATTGACGACGGCGACGTAGCGGCCGGGGTCGGCCAGGGCGCAGGCCAGAGCCTCGCCATAGGCTCCGGTGCTCTCAAGACAGAAGCCGAGACACGCCGCCGACGAGTGCTCGTCGGCCCAGGCGATCAGTTCGGCGTGGCCTTGGGGGTTGTTGGCGAAAGCCCGGCCGCGCGGCTTGCCGCCGGGTGTTGGCGGAAGGCAGGCGTCGAGCGTATGCTGACTGACGTCGACGCCGACCCAATTGGTCCGAGGCGAGCGACGCCGACGGCCGGCGCGCGATCTGGTTCCCGAGGTGCTTGGAAGCCCTCCGGCGTCGCACGGCGTTGAACCCCGGCCGCCGGGTCGCCACGGCCTAAATCGTAAAACGTGAGGCGCTGCACCTGACCGGCGGGGTACATCGGCTTTTTCAGAAACATGGCTCTCCGCGCCCCGCCGGCAGGTGAGCGGGGGCGTTCGGCGGAGCTGGCGATCACCGATTATGACGGTGTGGAATCGGCCCGAGCGATCATCGGCGAGTATGTGCGCTACTACCGATTCGAGCGGAAGCACTCGTCGCTCGGCTACCTGACCCCGCACCAGTTTGAAACACTTATTACGTCGGCATGGATGTAAGTCGTATCGCGACGGCCCGCACGCCGTGCCCTTTGGCAGCCGCAGCTGACTTACATCCATGCCGACGTAATATCTCCGCTAAGAAGTATGCATTCGGCTTGTCCGTCAGACCGTCAGCACCCCAGTCGTGGACGACCTGTCAGTGAGGGACGGTCAGGCCGTGCAGCAAGCGGCGACGGACGCATTGGAATGGGACTTCGGCATCACCCATGCCACCGTTCAGATCGAGGTCGATGGGTGTGGGACGACCGAAGTCCACTGCGAGTTGCGCAAGGCCGCGAGCACCGCCGACAAAGGGCATGGTTGCGGCCACTCGCACGGCCCGGCCTGCAACCATGACATGATCCACTCCCACTGACACCGCTGGTGAATCAGTCCGGCTGGCTTCGAGCCGTCCATGTTCTTGGCGCCGTCCTTCGGTCGGCTCCGCCGTCGAATCGTGGCCGGCGCGACGTGCCATCGGTCATTTCTTCTTCTCATGTTCGTGGTCGTGCTCGTCGTGCGCTTCTTCCTTGAAGTCGCCGAGGCTCGGTTTGCCGTCGATCACCGCGCTCATGGTTCCCGCGAACTCCTGCTCCTTGCCAAAGTTCTCGTGGGCCGCGACGAATCGCGACGCCATCCCCTTCGGATCGCCTTCGATCGGCGCTGCTTTCAGATCGACCTGGAACGCTGGCTTCTCAATGCTCAGAAGGATCGTTTCGACCGCGATCGGGACCGGTTTCTTCACTTCTTCGTCGAGGATGTAGACGGTCGCCTCCTTCTTCGCGTGGTCCATGCAGAACTCGGCGTGGAACGCGCCGAAGTCGACGATGGTCCCGTCGTGCGGGCCGTGGGCGCCGTGGACATTGTCGTCGTGGTCGTCCTTCTTTTCCACCTTGGGGTCGGGGGCGGCCGTCGTTTGAACAGCCTTCGGGGCCGTCGCGGCCGGCGGCGCGCAGCCGATCACGGCGGCGGCCAACATCGTCGCGCCCAGCAGGGTCTTGAAACTCATCGATCGTCCTTTCAAAGAGGGATGGAGTCCAATGGCCGACGGCCTTACAGCAGGTCGTCGGCGGACGGTTCAGCGCGGGCGAGCCGCTCGGCGTCTTTGCCGCTGAACCTCCAGAAGAGGCCGGGGTGGATCAGGAATTCACAGAAGGTGGAAGTGATCAGACCGCCTAAGATAACGGTCGAGACCGGGTAGAGGATTTCCAGGCCCGGCTTCTTTCCGCCGAGAACGAGCGGAATGAGGCCGATGCCGGCGGTGAGCGCGGTCATCAGAACAGGGGCGAGCCGTTCCAAACTGCCGCGGAGGATGGTTTCCTGAGTGAACGGCATCCCTTCCTCTTTCATCAGATGGAAGTAGTGGGTGACGAGAAGAATGCCGTTGCGCACCGCGATGCCGCCCAGCGACACGAAGCCGACCAGGCTCGCCACCGTCA
>JBOFFD010000948.1:0-3055 GCA_051648425.1 Planctomycetia bacterium | reverse complement strand
TCGGAATAGCCGCGCGGATCTTGATACTCGTCTTGCACGATGCACCTCCCGGTGTTGAACCCCGCTCGCCGCGAAGTATTATAGGAAACCGGTCGCGATCGAAAACTTACCGACTTACATCCGTGCCGGCGTAATAAGTGAGTGTCGAATAGGCGGCGGTGGCTGGCGCGGGCGGGTGTTGCGGCGGCGGTCGGTTTCGGGCGGCGCGCGACGGCGGCGGTTCCCGTCACCGGACGGGCGGCGGCCGCGTGTGAACCGCTCGACGCGCTCTTCCGCCGGGTCGTCGCCGAACAGCAAATCCCCGGGGCGGTGCTGGCGGTCGCCCGGAACGGCCGCCTGCTCTACGCCCGCGGCTTCGGATTCGCCGACGCGGACCGCCGGATACCGGTCGCGCCGACGGCGTTGTTTCGGCTCGCCAGCGTCTCGAAACCGATCACCGCGCTAGCCGTGCTGCGACAAGTCGCCGGCGGTGCCGGTCTATTGGACGGGCCCGGTTTGGACCTGAAGAAGCACCCGCCGGGCGGCGTGAAGCCTGGGGCGGCGGTCGACGCCCGGCTCGACCGCGTTACGGTGCGCCACCTGCTGCACCATGCCGCCGGCTGGGACCGCGACCAGTCCGGCGACCCGATCGGTCGGCCGCTGCAGATCGCCCGCGACCTGAACGTCCCCCCGCCGCCGACGCCCGAACAGGTGCTGCGCTGGACCTGCGGCCGGCCGCTCGACTTCGACCCCGGTGCCCGCTACGCCTACTCGAACGTCGGCTACCTGGCGCTGGCGCGGTGGCTCGAAGACCGCACCGGCCGACCGTACGCCGACCTTGTGCAAGACGAGGTGTGGAAGCCGATCGACGTAACCCGCGCCCGCCTCGGCCGGGCGAAACCCGAAGACCGGCCGGCCGACGAAGTGCGCTACTACGACGCGAAGAAACGGGTCGTCCCGTCGGTCGTCGGGCCGGATTTCTCGAAGAAGGTGCCGCTTCCCGACGGCGGCGAGAACTTCGAGGGGTACGAAGCCCATGGCGGCTGGATCGCGTCGGCGGTCGACGTCGCGCGTTTTCTGACGACCCTGCCCGCCGCCGTTCTGCCCTCGCTCGTCGAACGCCCGCCGGGCTTGGCGGGGCACGACGCCGCCGGCAAGCCGAAGGAAACGTACTACGGCGCCGGCTTCTCGGTGCGTCCGATGGGCGACGGCCGGTACAACCTGTGGCACACCGGCCTGATCGCCGGCACCTCGACGCTGGCCGTCCGCCGGCACGACGGCTTCTGCTGGGCCGCCCTGTTCAACACCGACGCCGTGACACCGATCCCCGGCGCTAAGGAAGGCAAACCCGGCGACCTCGTCGACCCATTGCTGCACCGCGCCGTCGACGCCGTCGACGCCGTCGCCGACTGGCCGACCCGCGACCTGTTCGACGAATACTTGGGCTGACGGCTCATCCCGTCAGCCGCGGGCGCCGAGGGTGGTGATGCGGTCGCGCAGTTGGGCGGCGCGTTCGTAGTCTTCCATCGCGATCGCCTGTTGCAGCTCTTGGCGCAGCCGAATCAGTTCCGCTTGGCCGCGGACGTCGGCCGGCAGCCGGCGCGGCGACTTCCCGACGTGCCGCAGCGCGCCGTGGATGTTTTCCAAGAGCGGCTTCAACTCCTCGTGGAAGACCTGATAATCGTTCGGACACCCCAGCCGGCCGCTCGCGCGGAAGTCCGCGAACGAGATGCCGCACACTGGACAAACCGCCGCCCCCGCCTGCGGCGTCAGCGCCACCACCGCCGACGACTTCGCCGATTCCTTCGTCGGATTCTTCACCGGCGCCGGTTCGTCTTCGTCCGTCGACTGCCGCAGGTGGTCCTGCGCGCAGTGGTAGCAGAGGTGGACTTCGCTGAAGTCGCCCCCCTCTTCGATTTCGGTCATGTGGATCACGGCCTTTTCGGCGCACTTCTCGCACTTCATAAGGAATTCGCTTTCCATAGGGCCGAAGGGACCGGCGGGCGTTCGAGTATTGTACCGACCGACCGCCGACGGCCAATCCACGATCCCGCGGAACCGCCGTTTCGCTATGACCATTCTCGTGGGATACCTCCCGAACGCCTGCCGCGCGGCCGTCGATTCTCCGTCGCCGGAGATTTTGGCCCTGACGGCGACGATCGGCGGGGGGGGCGAAGGAAGCGGGTGGCCGATGCCGTTGTTCGGGTCTCATTTGTCGATCGCGGGCGGGTTTTACAAGGCGGTGGAAGCGGCGGCGGCGTTGGGGATGGAGACGGTCCAGATCTTTACGCACAGCCCGTCGCAGTGGGCGGTCAAACCCGCGGCGTCCTCTAGCGACGATTGGGTCGGCAAGTCGGTCGCCGAGGCCGACGCCGTCCGGTTCGCCGAGGCGCTGCGGACGACGGGCGTCGGCGCCCCCATCTCCCACGACAGCTACCTCATCAACCTGGGGACGACCGACGACGCCTTGTGGAACAAGTCGATCGCGGCGATGGCGGCCGAGCTGGAGCGGTCGCACGCCCTCGGCGTCGCATGGGTGGTGTCGCACCCCGGCGCCCACGTCGGCGCGGGCGAAGCGGTCGGTTTGGCGCGGGTGGCGGCCGGCCTCGACGAAGTCTTCGCCCGCACCGCGAACCTGGCCGTCGGCGTCGCGCTGGAAACCACGGCGGGGCAGGGCACCTGCCTGGGCTGGCGTTTCGAGCACCTGGCGGAAATCATCGACCGCTGCGCCTTTCGCGACCGGCTGCGGGTGTGCGTCGACACCTGCCACGTCTTCGCCGCCGGCTACGAACTGGCGCCGAAACGGAAGTACCAGGCGACGATGAAGGAGTTCGACCGGGTGGTGGGGGTTGACAAGGTGGTCGCGTTCCATCTCAACGACAGTAAGAAGCCGCTCGGCAGCCGGGTCGATCGGCATGAACACCTCGGCCGCGGCTGCCTGGGCCTGGAACCGTTCGCCAACGTCGTGAAAGACAAGCGGTTCAAAACCGCGCCGATGATCTTAGAGACGGCGAAGGAAGACGACCCGGAAACCGGCCGGCCGATGGACGCCGTCAACCTGGAAATCCTCCACGGC
>JBOFFD010000947.1:0-1611 GCA_051648425.1 Planctomycetia bacterium | reverse complement strand
ACGATTGGGAGCCGAAACGGCATCCGCGCCGCACTATCGGCGCCCGCGTACCGGCGCGCAGCCATCTGCCGGCCGACAAACAGCAGACGCAGATGGGCGTGGCGTTCGACGCCGTCGCCTCGGGCGATCCCGACGTCTTTAACGCCTACGGCGCGGCCGGCGTGCTCGGCGGCGGCATGAGTTCCCGGCTGTTCGACGAAGTCCGTGAAAAGCGGGGTCTGTGTTACTCCGTCGGCGCGTCGTTCCAACCGATGCGCGATCTGGGACTGGTGGTGGCGCACGCCGGCAGTACTCCCGAGCGGGCCGAGGAAACGCTGGACGTGTTGGTGGCCGAGCTGGAACGACTGCGCGACGGCGTGACCGACGAAGAGTTGTCGCGGGTGAAGGCGGGGCTGAAGGCGTCGCTCGTGATGCAGGAAGAGTCGACGGCGGCGCAGGCCGGCCGGTTGGCGCGGGCGTGGTTCAACCTCGGCCGAGTCCGCAGCCTCGACGAAGTATTGACGGCGATCGAAAACCTGTCGCCCGCCTCGATCGCGGGCTACCTCGAACGCCACCCCCCCGGCCGGTACACGGTCGTCACGCTTGGTCCGAAGCCGCTGGAGTTCCGCCGATGAACGTCGAATTTCGCACCCACCGGCTCGCCAACGGCCTGGAAATCGTCGCCGAGTGCAACCCGCACGCCCGCAGCGCGGCGGTCGGCTTCTTCGTCCGCGCCGGTTCGCGCGACGAAACGCCGGAAATCGCCGGCGTCAGTCACTTCCTGGAACATATGGCGTTCAAGGGGACCGACGCCCGCTCGGCGATGGAACTCAACCGCGCCTTCGACGCCGTCGGCGCGAAGAACAACGCCTTCACCAGCGAAGAGCACACCGTCTACCACGCCGCCGTGCTGCCCGAATACCTGCCGACAGTGGTCGACCTGATGGGCGACCTGATCCGCCCCAGCCTGCGGCAGGAGGATTTCGACGTCGAGAAGAAGGTGATCCTCGAAGAGATCGCCATGTACGCCGATTCGCCGGTGATGTCGGCGTACGAAGTGGCGATGCGACGGCATTTCGGCCGCCACCCGCTGGGCAACAGCGTACTGGGCACCATCGCCTCCATCAGCGAGCTGCCGGTCGACCGAATGCGGGCGTATCACGCCAAGCGTTACGGGGCCGACAACGTGTTGCTGGCGGCGTCGGGCAAGGTCGATTTCAACCAGTTGGTCGACCTGGCCGAGGCCCGCTGCGGCGCGTGGCGGCCGGGCGGCGCCGACCGTTCGTTGGACGCCTGGTACGAAAGCGAACCCCACGCCGTCGAAGTGCGCTCCGAGTTCCAACAGGAAACGGTCGTCCTCATCAGTCGCGCCCCCGACGCCACCGACGAACGGCGGTACGCCGCCGACCTGTTGTCCTCGGTGTTGGGCGACGACACCGGTTCGCGGTTGTACTGGGAACTGATCGAGCCGGGCGAGGCCGACGGCGTCGACCTGGGCTACCACGAATACGAAGGCGCCGGCTGTTTCCTTTTCTCGATGAGTTGCGAGCCGGAGCGCACTCAGGAAAACATGATCGCGGCGCGGCGAATTCTGAACGAAGTGCTGCGGTCGCCGATCACGGCCGACGAACT
>JBOFFD010000946.1:0-4236 GCA_051648425.1 Planctomycetia bacterium | reverse complement strand
GACGCGCCGCTGAGGAAAGCGGCGGCTAACAAAGACGGACCTTTGGCGGACCTTTCGATTCGCCACCATTTCTTAGAGAGTTCTTTGTATGACCAAACGGGCGGTGACCGTCGAGGTGGAGTTCTCCGGAGACGGGCGCGTCGTCTGCGGCTACGGCGGCGGCTTGACCGGCGGCGTCGTTCCGCCCGCCTTGGATGGATCGGCGGCATTCAGCATCCACCGCGAAGTCCTCGACGATGACGGCCTGTGGAAACCGGTGAGTGGCGAAGGCCCACTGACGGGAGGCTTGCAAATCAACATCTTGGCCGACAGCGATGGCTATCGGGAGCTGGGCCGCTATTTTCTCGGTTTGGCGGAACTCGACGCGACTGTCGATCCTCAGTTCCACCATCATCTTCCCGACGTCGAAACGGCCGACGGGCGCACGCGGTTGAGCGTCATTTGCCGCAAGTCGCCAAGCCATGCGTGGCCCGCTCACGCTATCGTTCGAGTGAAACCGAACCCCTGGGACGATTCGCCGGATTCGTGACCTGAATGGGGGGCTGGTCTGTTTTGCTTGTTCATTGGGAAGCCGAGGCATTTCGTATGAATAACAAGCGTTCAGATTTAGTCGGCCTCCGCAACCTTGGGCCGACCATCATAAGACGGCTCGCCTCGGTCGGCGTTCATTCCAAGCAGGATTTGCAGCGCCTCGGCGCGGTTGAGATTTACCGACGCCTCCGCGCCGCCAGCGGCGGACGCACCGTTCCGGTCTGCTACTATCTGTATTCACTCCAAGGCGCGCTGATGGATCTGCATTGGGACGATCTGCCTTCGGACATGAAGGCTAGATTGAGAGTCGAGGCCGTGGCCGCCGAACCGCATCTGAACACGTAAGATATGTCGATGGTTTCGGCGACGGCGCCTACTGGACGTGAAATGTGAAAGCGATGCCGCTGTTTCTGTCGTCCTTGTTGGCCGCAACCGTCGGTTGCGCGGCCGCGTCCGACGGGACGACGCAACCGAAACACAAGCAAGCCAGGGCGGAACTGTCCGCGGCTCAGAAAGCCGAAGACGAAAACGGCGTCAGGAAAGCGGCGCGGCGGATCGCCGAACTTCTGGGCGATCGCGCCGGGATCTCCGAGGCGCCGGAAGAGTTCCGAACAGTTTCCCAAAACTCGAAACGGATGTCGGCGGATGAATTGCCGACCGCCTTCGCCCCCACCCTCGCCTTGATTGAACGTCGGAAGTGGTGGCGGATCGGCCTCGACCCGACGAAGACCAACCACGCGTTGCGGGAGCCGGCGGTCGCTCTTGAAGGCTGTCTGGCGGCCCGATCGGCATCCCCGGAACTGGCGGAACCGTTGTTGGAAGTCGCCAAGGAAGCGGGCGATTTTCTCGTCTGGGCACAGGACCAGGCGGGGACGGGGGGGGTCCCCTTCCCGGCCGTCCGCAACGGCGAAGGACGGCCGTTCGAGGTGGCCGAGCGGTTCTACCGTCGGTCCGAAAAGGCCGGCCTTCTTAATCAGGTGATTAAGAACGGATGGGCGGTGGACGATTTCGACGACGGTGGTCTTCAGTTCGACAACGGGCTGGCGGGGCTCGCTTTGGCGCGGTTGTACGATGCGACGAACGACGAGAAGTATAAGAAGGCGACGCTGCGGGCGGCGGACTGGGCCGTCGGCCGGCGGGTCGTCCCGAACTGGAACTACAACGGCTTCAGCGTCGTCTTGTTGACCGAGGCGTATCAACTCACCAACGATGAAAAGTACCTCGAAGCGGCCAAAAAGAAGTTCCGGCTCGGCTTGCTTCCCGGTCAACTGACCGATGGGCCGCGAAAAGGCCGGTGGGCCGACGCGCACAACGCCAGCCCGGCCTACCACTACATTCTCGTCCGGTCGGTGGCCTCCCTAGCGGCGGTTCTGCCCCGAACCGACGACGACTGGGACACAGTGGTCGACAGCTTGCGAATCGCCCTCCAAGCCCGCAACCCGGACTTTCGGAAGGGCGTCGTCAATGCGGATTCGGCGGTCGAAGCGCTGGTCTTGGTGAAATCGCTCCCGCCGGTCGTGGCCGAGAGGCTCGTCGACTGCGACACCGAAAACGCGCTGGACACGTTGGAGCGCTACGCGACCGAGAGGTTCCGTGCGAAGCAGGCGCCTCTCGGCCCGGCAGCCTGGGGCCAGTTGCTGGCCTACCGCGCCCGCCAGTGAAATGACGGCCGCCCGTTTTCGACAACCCGTGTAGCGTGCGACGAAATGCGGCGTGGACGGGGCGGACGGGGTCGGCTAAGATGGCGGCGGCGTTGAAGCGCGATCGTTTGACGCCGTGGCACCCGCACGGATTCTAAAAGGCGACCCCTCATGGCCGAAGTCCGCAACCCGTTCGACGACAAGGCTCGGCAGAACCACCACTTTTGGATGACGATCGGCGGCTGCCTCGTCTGCATGTTCATCATCGGCGTGGCCTACTCCCGCGCCGACAAGCGGTCGACCGTCCTTCATTCGCAGGGCGGCGGCGTCCGGTACGCCTTTCCGCTGCTTTATGTGCCCGAATTCAAGCCGGCGAACTCTTGACGACCCCCGGCTTGCAGCGCCGGTCGGCTTGATTTCCCCGCCGTCGGCGCCTTCCATTCATTGAAGAGCCGCGCCGAAGTCCACGTCCAGGAGGCCGCACCATGTCTAAGTCGCCGTGGGTCGTCGACGTTACGGAAGCGAATTTCGCTGTCGTGGCGGAGAAATCGCGCGAAGTGCCGGTCGTGTTCGACTTCTGGGCCGAGTGGTGCGCCCCCTGTAAGATGCTGGCGCCGCTCTTGGAGAAGCTGGCCGACGAGTACGCCGGCCGATTCCTTCTCGCCAAGGTCGACGTCGACGCCGCCCCGCGGCTGGCCCAACAGTTCAATGCCAACAGCATCCCGCTGGTGGTGGCGCTGTACCAAGGTCGGGTGGCCAGTCATTTTTCGGGCGTGCAGCCGGAGGCCTCGGTCCGCCGGTTCCTTGACCAACTTTGCCCCACCGAGGCGGAACGGCTGCTGCTGGAGGCGGTACAGGCCGAGGCCGATGACGTGGCGCAGGCTCGGCTGCTGTACGAGCAGGTGTTGGAGCTGGAGCCGACGCACACCGGCGCCCGCGCGGCGCTGGCGGAAATGGTGCTCGACGACGGCGACCCTGCGGCGGCGCAGTCGCTGGTGGAAGGGATCGGCGAAGGGTCGGACGGTTACGAACGGGCGCAGAACGTGCGGTCGCGGCTGCAACTGGCCGACCTGGGCCAACAGCTTGGCGACGTGGCCGAGCTTGAGGCGAAGGCCGCCGCCGACCCGACCAATCTGCAGGTGCAGCTCGACCTGGGCCAAGCGCTGGCCGCCGGCGGCGACTACGAACGGGCGTTGGAAACGCTGGTGAAGATCGTCGAACGCGACCGCGACTTCGGCGCCGAGCACGCCCGCCCGGTCATGATTAAACTGTTCAACATGCTCGGTGCCGCCGACCGGCTCTCCAACCGCTACCGCACCCGTCTGGCCGGCGCCCTGTTTTGAGATTTTCTTTTCCTTCAGAGCCCGAAGCGTGAGCGAAGGTCCGGACGGAACGACCGTGCTGCACGGACTCCGGATTCTTTACAGTACGTCACCCCGTCCGGACCTTCGCTGAAGCTTCGGGCTCTGGCGGATACGGACCGGACGCCGTTCGTCAGATCGGCGCCGGCAAATCGCGGCGGGTGAAGACGATGAACGACGCCGTGTAGCCGGCAAGCCCCAGTCCGTACAGCACCAGATTGTAAGACAGCGACGCGGCCCAGGCGCCGTCAGGCGTCACGATGAATACTTGCGGTTCGTAGGCGCAGAAGATGGTCGTGTATTGCAACCAGCCGCCGTAAATCCACATCCGGCCGAAAAGCTTAGTCATCATCTGAAGCAGGCAGAAGCTCGCCGCGATTCCCACCGTCCGCCAGCGGTAACGGTCGAGGGACGACGCGAACGTCGTCAAGCCGCACACGCAGAAGATGAAACCGAACAGGTTCACCGCCGCCGGCAGCAGCGCGGCGGGCGGCACCGCGTCGGTCATACCGCGGGCGTACAGGCCCGCCGTCGTGCCGACGAGCACCGCGAGCGACAGCACCAGGGCGCCGAAGACCGTCACGGCGGCTTGGGTCGCCAGTACGGTCGCTCGGCGGTACGGTTGCGCCAGCAGCACTTCCATCGTCCCGCGGCCGATCTCGCCGCTGATCGAATCCGACCCGCGCGCCACCGCCCAGGTCAGC
>JBOFFD010000945.1:0-1958 GCA_051648425.1 Planctomycetia bacterium | reverse complement strand
TCCGCAGTGCGGCCGCCGCAGCCGACCGACCAACGGGTCGGCCGGCCCCGAAGACGGTCCGTCCGGCAGCCAGTATACTACCCGGAGCGGCGTCGCGCAAGTCTTCCCAGACAGCCTATTTATACGCGCTGGCCGTGGTGGACCTCCTGGTCCGGCCGTAGAGGCCTCGCCACGAAAGCGCCACGCCTCAAGGTCGATGAACGGGGGCTGACGGAGCCCGTTCGGGCGGACCAGGAGGTCCACCCTACGTCGGCTTCACGGGCGGACCGGAGTTCCGCACTACAACCGAGGGCGTCGGCCGCCGACCGACCGAAGGGTGACGGCGGGCGAAAAAGCAAGAAAACGCCTTTCGCCGAGGCAGGGCTGCTCCCTCGGCGAAAGGCGGCGCGGGTAGGGATCGGGTCGTCGGACCGGCGCCGTCTCGGGCTCCTCGTCCTGTTGGAATCCGTATCAGAAGACCGGCCGCAGTCCGCCGGTCTTAGACGATCGGCCGTCTTAGACGGTCGGCCGTCTTAGAAGGAGATCGTCAAGCCGGCCCGCGGGCCGTGCATCCACAGGCTGCCGGTGTTGTCCTGGTCGGTGACGAACGCCGACAGGTCGCCGGTGAGCTGTTCCGAGGCCCGGTCGACCAGGTCGGCGTAGAACAGGTGGTAGCCGGCGAAGAACGACGCGTTTTCGTGCAGGAAGAACTCGAAGAAGAAGTTGCCCTCGAACAGACCGGCGAACTGATTGCGTTCGTAGGTGATGCTCGAACGGACGAACTCGTCGGTGAAGACCGAGTTGGTGGTGCTGATTTGGTTGGCCATCAGGCCGACCTTCAGTTCGGTCGAAAGCCGCATCCAGGTCCACGGTCCGTTGAACCGCATGCGGGCCTGAACCTGCGGGCCGGCGAGGACGTTGTCGACGTTCGACTCCAGCGCCCCGAAGTTGCCGTTGACCTGGTCGTTGATCTGCAGGTTGACGGTTTCCTCGAAGTGGAAGTACCGCGCTCCGATGCCGAGGGCGTAGTCGCTGACCGGCCCCTTCAGCGGAATGTAATGCCGCATCATCGTGAAGTCGACGTTCTCGGCCTGGAAGATCCAGTCGACCGAGGCGTTGTCGGAAATCCTCGGGAAGGCCCGCGGCAGAGTGTCCAGTTCAAAGAAGCCGCCTTGGGCGGGATCGAGGAACAGCGTGCCGTCGGTGCCGCCGACGGGGGCGTCGATGCGCTTCGGGCCGTCGAGCCAGAAGCCGGCGGCCTCCATCGACCACGCTTCGTTGAAGTGGTACTCGACGGCGGCCCGGCCCGACGTGATCCAACGGTCGCCGACGTCGATCGACACCGGTTCCCCGACGAAGTTCGAGTTGTCGGTCGCCTGGAACTGGCTGAACAACGCGGTCGTCTGGCGGAAGTTCGGCTGCAGGAAGAGCGCTTCGATGCGCGCTTCGAGCTTCGGCTGCGGATTCCAGCGGCTTTTCAGCCACGCTTTGGGAATCGGCACGACCTGATCGATGTACGACGGCACGCCCGGCTGGCCGGAACCAAGTCCGACCGGGGCGCCGTAGCCCGATGGTCCGCCGAGTTCCGCCGGCAGTTGTTCATAAGGCATGCCGGGCGGCGGCGCGTCCAGCAGCGGAGCGCCGTCCGGCCCCATGGCGGCGGGTGGAACCAGTGCTGGTTCCTGCCCGACGGCGTGCCGTTCGCTCGACGCACCGGCGGCGATGCCCAGGCAACCGACCGCGATCATCAATCGTCTACACAACATTGGCACACCTCGGGACAACATCGGCCCAGGGTTCCCGCGGCCCGAATCACCACGGCCCACCTTTGCCGGAGCGGCTCCCGACGGACGACCGTCGGACGGTCCCCGCCCCTACCTTCCACGCGCTTCGACAAAGTCTGTATCGACGCGAACCGCTCGATACATTGGCCTTTATCGACAGAAACCCTTCTCTCCCTGCAACCCGACGCTTCGATT
>JBOFFD010000944.1:0-3008 GCA_051648425.1 Planctomycetia bacterium | reverse complement strand
GGAAGCCGGCGTCGAAGCCCGGCACGCCGCAGTTGGCGTCGGCGACGATCATCCCGCCTTGCTCGACGTAGTCGCGCAGCAGCTTCTTTTCGCGGCCGGTGAACTTCGGCGGTTTGTGGCCGGAGAGATGCAGCACCGGAGCTTGCAAAAGGTCCTCGACCTTGGCGACCGATACGTCGACCACCTGCCAGTTGAGTTTCCGCTTCCAAGCCTTCGCGAGGAACTCAGTCAAGTTGTGACAGTCGTTGGGTGCGTTGTTCCAGTCCTCATCGCCGAATTCAAGTTTATTGACGAGGATGGGAATCTTACCCTTGGAGAGGAACAACAGCGCGAAGGCGGTGTTGTACTGCGCGTTGACGTCTTCGTCGGCGCCGCCGCCGTTGGCGCTCCAGGCGCCGTTCTGCTGTTGTTTCTTAAGGATGAAGCGGGTTCCTTCGCGGTACCAATCATGGTCGGCGAGGAAACGGCGCCCGGTGAGTCGGCCGGCCCGTTCCAGGCCGTACAGGTAGTAATACAACCAGGTGTTGTGGCCGCCGGCGTTGCCGTCGACGTGGAAATTGCGCCCCAGCCAATTGACGCCCGCCCGCAGGTTGGCGTCTTCGCGAGCGCCGGCGCAGCGAACCCGCTTCCCTCCGACCGTGCCGGGCCGCACCGCTTCCAACTGCCGACTGGTGATGACCAAACTGGACACCCCGGCCACCGTCATGCTGGCCGTCGACCCCTTGCCGCGGTAACCCCATGAACCGACGCTGCGTTCCTGGTTGGCCAGCCAATTCGCCCGACACTTCTCCCAAAAAGCGTCGTCGACGGCCACGCCCGCCTGCGCGGCGGCGTCCAAACCCAACAGTGCGTACTGCGTGTTCGAGTTGTCGGAAAAGCCGCTGTTCTGATCGCCGTACGACCAGCCGCCGTCGTTCAGTCGGGTCCGTTTCAACCACTCGGCCTTCTGCCGGATGAGCAGGGCGTCGCGCTCGGGGTGGGCCGCCGCCAACGCCATCACCTGCAACGCCACGACGTACGTGCTTTGGTTGCCGACGCCTCTTAGGAAGTCGAGCGACTTTTGCAGCTTGGGGTCGTCCGGGGGCACGTCGCACGACAACAGCGCCAACGCGCACAAGGCGGTCACGCCGCCGCGATACTCGCCGACGTCTTCCCAACTTCCCCCTTGCAACTGCTTCCGTTTCAGAAAGGCGACGCCGCGATCGATGCTGGCATTCACCTGTTCGGGAGTCTGCGCGACTGCGGCTTCGGGAACGACCGTTCCCAGGAGCAGCAACGCCGCCAGGTGCGGCGCGAGGCGGCGAGTGAAAAAGCGTCGTCGGCCGGACATGTGTCGTCTCCCACGAAGAGGGGTGCTTCGTGGGATTGTATCACGAGTGGGTCGGCCCGTCGTCGCACCAACGGCGGAATGGGGTCAAGTTTCGACGACGAGCGTTTTGAGGCCGGCGAAACCGCCGTCGGGCGTGCGGCCGACGATGTAGACGTCGATCGCGGTCGCGCCGACGCGAACGACCGCCGCCTCCTTCATTTCAGACTGGATCGCCGTCAGCAGCGCGGCGAACTTTTCGACGTCGGCGGCTTGAAGGTCGTCGTGCCACGGCTTGGGGAAGGCGACGTTGCGGAAGAAGTCGTCGGGCGGCTCAATCTTGACGGGGGCGTCGCCGAACGGTGGAAACGCCTTGCGGACGGCGTCGAGGTTCGACCGAAGGTCGGCGGCCGGCGGCACGCTGAACGGCTCGAACGGCGCCTCGGTTTCGCTGACGAAGTACAGGTCGCGGGCGGCGTCGGCCAGTCGGGCGGCGACGGCGGCGCACGTCAAGGACGGCTCGCCCCGATCCTTCGCCGAACCCTCGCCGGGACGCCGCCGTTCGATCATCGCACGCCCATGCCGACGGCCAGTTTGCCGAGAGCTTCGCTCTCGATCTGGCGCACCCGTTCGCGCGTCAGGCCGAGGGTTTCGCCGATCTCTTTCAGCGTGCGCGGCTCATGTTCGTCCAGGCCGAACCGCATCCGCAACACCTTCCGCTCGCGTTCGTCCATCTTGTCGAGCAGCGCCAGCACATGCTTTAGGCTGTCGGACTCGATCATTTCGACGTCCGGCGGCTTGGTCCGCTCGTCGGTCAGCATTTCACCCAGCGTCCAGCCCTGCTCGGCTTGGTCCGTCTGCGGGGTCGACGTATAGACGAGAATCGCCTTCTTAATGATGCCGAGTTTCTTAGGCGGAAGCTCCAGCCGGCGGGCGATTTCCTCGTGGGTGGGCGGCCGACCAAGGACGTCTTCCAATCGGACCGACGACCGCCGCCACTTGGCGAGCAGCTCGACCATGTACGCCGGGATGCGGATCGTCTTGCCGGTGTTGACCAGCGCCCGCTTGATCGACTGCTTGATCCAGTAACTGGCGTAGGTGCTGAAACGGGTGTTCATCGACGGGTCGAACCCTTCGACGGCGCGCAGCAGACCGAGGTTGCCCTCTTCGATGAGGTCCTGAAGGGCGAGGCCCTTGCCGGTGTACTCGCGGGCGATGTTCACCACGAGACGGAGGTTGGCGCGCACCATTTGGTCGCGGGCCATGCCATCGCCGACCCGGATGCGGTGCGCGAGTTGCTTCTCTTGATCGGCGGTCAACAACGGCGTGGTGTTGATTTCCCGCAGATAGGTCTCGAGAGGCGACTGCACCGCATCGCTGGTCCGGATTTTTTTGCGGGGTCGTTCCATGGGTGCTTCCAGCCTGCCAGTTCGAGCCTCTGCCGCGGCCCCCGACGTCGGCGTCTGCCGGGGCGTCCGACGCGATCGACCTGGCGACGACGCGCCCTCCACCGAGGGCGTACGGTCAGTTCCCAATGACATGGGAATCGACCGTCCTCGGCAGCGGCGCGTTTGAACGCGGGTTCCAGTTTCGCCGGCGAACGACCCGACGGTGGCGGGCGGAGTCGTTCGTCGCGCGACGATCGCACGATGAGTATCGTCGCGTCGACCGGCCGACTGAATCCGCCCCGCACCGACCGACA
>JBOFFD010000943.1:0-2151 GCA_051648425.1 Planctomycetia bacterium | reverse complement strand
GCCCGATGATCGACTGGAAGTCGCGGACGATCATGGGGAACGGGTGCGGTCCCATCACGCTGCCGATGATGTAGTGGGTGTTTTCGACCGACGCCATCCAGTCGCGCATCGCTTCGTTGATGGCGTCGCGCAGCGTCCGAGAGCCGGTCTCGACGCTGATGACTTTGGCGCCCATCGCCTGCATGCGGAAGACGTTCAGGTTCTGCCGGCGGACGTCTTCGGCGCCCATGTAGACGTCGCATTCCAGGCCGAACAACGCGGCGGCCGTGGCCGACGCCACCCCGTGCTGGCCGGCGCCGGTCTCGGCGATGATTCGCGGCTTGCCCATGCGCTTGGTGAGCAGCGCTTGGCCGAGCGTGTTGTTGATCTTGTGGGCGCCGGTGTGGTTGAGGTCTTCGCGCTTCAGATAGATCCGCGCGCCGCCGGCGTAGTCGGTCAGGCGGCGGGCGAAGTAGAGCGGGTTCGGCCGACCGACGTAGTCGTCGAGGTAGTAGTCAAGCTCGGCCTGAAACGCCGGGTCGGCCCGCGCTTTTTCATACTCGGCGGAAAGCTCGTCGAGCGCGTGCATGAGGGTTTCGGGGACGAAGCGTCCGCCGAAGGCGCCGAAGCGGCCCTGAAGGTCGGGGACGGCCGCCAACGAAGTTTTGATTGTGGCCAACGGCGCGATCCTTGTACAAAACGGCCTTGCGGCGGCGGCGCGCGGGCGGCCGCGGCGGCCGGCCGATCGACGTAGTGTAGCCCCCACCGCCCCGTCCTTCAACCGATCGGCGTACGCGGCCGTTCGGAGCCGGCGGTGCGGGGCGGTCGCTGGGACGTTTTTGGAATCCACGGGCGGCGTCGGCCCAGCGGGCGCGGAGGTTTCATGCACACGGACATGTTCACGGCGGACAATCTGACCATCGCGGAGCTTTACGCCACGTTCGACGCCGCCATGATGGACGTCTCCATCGACGACGACGGCGACCTCGTGGTCACCGACAACCGCCGGGTTTACCTGTCGACGCCGCTGCAGCGGGACATGATCCGTCTATGGGCGATCTTCGGCATTAAGGAAGGCGTCGACAATGAAAGCGTCCACGCCTTGAGCAACCGCATCAACCACCAGTTCCAAATCGTGCGGGCCTGCCTGAACGGCGACGACCGGTTGGTCGTCGACTGGTATCTGCCGGTTCGCGGCGGCATCGGGAAGAAAACCGTGGTGTTGGCGGTGCGGCGGTTCATCGACCTGTTGGGGTCGGTGGCGGAACACGACCACGAAGACCTGATGAAGTGATTTCGGCCGGCGGAAGCGGACGGAGGCTTTGAATGGCGAAAAAAAAGAAAAGCGGTCCCCCACCTCGATACGCCTACATGCGCAACCCGTATCCGTACGAGCGGGTCAGCAAATGCCCGCGCTGCCGGCACAACACGTTCCAGCGCAAGTTCCCATTGTGCATCCAAATCGAAGAATTCGGCGTGATGATCCTCGGCAAGACGTGCCGGTATTGCGCGCAGTGCGAAACGATCATCGCCCACGAGGTCGAACTGGACGGCGAACTCGAAATCGCCCTGCAACGGTTCGGCAAGACGATGGTCGGCCGCCGGTACCTTGTCATGGGCACGGTGGATCTGCGCATTTGGAAGAAGCAGTTGGAAACCGGAGAGACGCCCGACGACGAGTATTTGGATCGCGTGACGCCGTTCAAGAAGTCGTTGGTTTACGTTTCGCAACAGCGCGTTTGGACTTATGTCGGCGAACCGCGGAACAAAGGCGACGCCGATCCGCCGCCGTCAAGCGAAGAGTAACCGGCCGCGCGGCGGCGGAATCGGGCGGCCCAGTTCGTGCGCCCTTTCGATCCATTCCCTGTTGACGATTTCAACTTTAGCGACGGCCGTTTGATACGTTCGACCCACTGGAGTTTCGTCTCGGCGAGCAACGCGGGCCGAACTGGGTGGCCTGAGCGAGGGGATGATTGCACAATCGAGAGGACCGCCGCCGCGAGGCCGCCGCGTCCCTTTGGGCGTCGCGGCAAGGACGTCGCGTCGCGGAGGCGGTCGAGGAACGGGTTTCATGCAGCGGATGGTCGTCACCGGCGCGGCCGGCTTCATCGGTTTCCACCTGTGCCGCCGCCTGTTGGACGAAGGCTGGCGGGTCGTCGGGCTGGACAACCT
>JBOFFD010000942.1:0-2087 GCA_051648425.1 Planctomycetia bacterium | reverse complement strand
GCGGTGCTCGTCTGCGGCGGCAGTTTTTCGGCGTTGCAGTTCCTGACCTCGAACTACCACGGCCCGACCCTGGTCGACGTCGTCGGCGGCGTTGGTTCGCTCGTCGCGACGGCGGTCTTCCTGCGCTTCTGGCAGCCGCGCGACGTGTGGCGCTATCCAGCCGACGAGAACGCCGCGACGCCGCCCGTCGAAGAACCGCCGCCGTCCACCGCCCAGGCGGTCTACGCCTGGACCCCCTGGGCGCTGCTGTCGGTCTTGGTCTTCCTTTGGGGCTGGCCGGCCTACAAGACGGCGCTCGACGGCGGTTCGACCGGTCCCAAGACGCCCTTCCATCAAGCGGCGAAATTCTCCCTGCCCGTTCCCGAGCTGCATAACGTCGTGTATCGCACCGCCCCCGTGGCGCCGACGGTCGTTCCCGCCGAGGGCGGCGCGCCCCGCGCCGCGCAGCCGGAAAAGGCCGTGTTCGACTTCAACTGGCTGTCGGCGACGGGCACCGGGATCTTCGTCGCGGCGGTGCTGTCGGCCGGTTGGCTGCGGATCGGACCGCAGGCGTTCGTGTCGATCTTCGGCGGCACGCTCTTCGCCATGCGCTGGGCGCTGACGACCATCGCCCTGATGCTGGCGTTGGCGTTCGTCACCAAGTACGGCGGCGGCGACGCGACGCTGGGCTTGGCGTTCACCCGCACCGGCTGGTGGTATCCGTTCTTCGCGCCGCTGTTGGGGTGGCTGGGGGTGGCGCTCACCGGGTCCGACACCTCCAGCAACGCGCTTTTCGGCGGCTTGCAGAAGGTGACGGCCGAGCAGTTGGGATTGAACCCGACGCTGATCGTGGCGTCGAACAGCACCGGCGGCGTGATGGGGAAGATGGTCGACGCGCAAAGCATCGTGGTGGCGGGCGTCGCCACCGGCCGGGTCGGCGACGAAGGGGCGATCTTGCGCTACGTCCTGCCGCACAGCATCGCCCTGGCGGTGCTGATGGGCCTCGTGACGATGGCCCAGGCGTACCTCTTTCCGTGGATGATTCCGACCGCCGGTCCGTAGCCGACTGCTCGATTCCGACTCCTTCGTTGGGCCGGAAAAGCCGAATGTAGGGCGGAACTCCGGTCCGCCATGGAGCGGCGTGGGGACGGGAGTCCGTTCCGATCCGCTCTGAAGCAAAAGACGTCCTTCCCCGGGCCGCACCCGGGTGGACCAGAGTTCCGCGCTACATTCGACGCTCTTCGGTACCAAGGTCGCGGGACGGTTCGTTTCACCGGTCGAACGGTTACCGCCGGGCTTTCTTTCGGGCGGCGGCGTCGTCGACCAGCTTCTTGAAGGCGGCGTGGTCGCGGATCGGGTCGAGGTCGGAATCGCTCCAGGGGATGCACGATTGGTCGTGGGCGACGACTTCCAAGAGGTCGATGGCGCGACGGGCGTCGGCGGGTCGAAAGCGGCTGCACTGGGCGAAGGCGCCTGCTAGTTGGAACAAGACGCCGGGGGTGGGACGCTGCGCCAGGCAGAACTCGACGTCGGCGCGCGCGGCGTCGACGGCGCCCAGGCGGCCGTGCAGAACGGCCCGGCCGGCGCGGCCGACGACGTCGCCCGGCTGAAGTTCCAGGTAGTCGTTCATGACCTCCACCGCCTGCTTCGGATCGCGCAACTTCGCGGACAAGACGTAGGCCATGTTCTGCAAGGCGGCGGTGCACTCGCGGTTCATCGCGCGGGCCTGTCGGAAGTCGGCGAGCGCCTCGGTCGGTTCGTCGGGCATCCGGGCCAAGCCGCGGGCGACGAGACACAATTCGTCGACCGGCGGCGTCTGGCGGCCGGTCGCGAACGCCTCGGCCGCCGCGGCGCGGTTGCCGGCCTCTCGCTGCACCACCGCTTCTTGAAACCACAGCCGGCACTCCGGCCCGCCGTCGACCCGCGCCTTTTGAAGGTCGGCCAGCGCTGCGTCGAACCGTTTCATTCTTCGATGGACGACCGCCCGCGTCGCCCGCGCTTCCCACAACGTCGGCCGGCGCGCCAGGGCGGCGTCGAGATCGGCGAGGGCGGCGTTGAGGCGACCCAACCGCAGGTTCGCCAACCCGCGCAGATGGTAAGGCGTGGCT
>JBOFFD010000941.1:0-8427 GCA_051648425.1 Planctomycetia bacterium | reverse complement strand
GCGTAGGTCAGCAGCTTCTCGGCGAAACAGTGCAGAAAATCGTCTTTGCGATCGAGCAGCACCGTCCGCAGGTCGGCCGGTCCGCTGAATTTTTTGCCGCCGGGCAGCACGCCCGAGGCGTCGATCGGGGCGCCGCCGTCTTGAGTGCGCCAGGCGCCGATGGCATCGAAATTCTCCAGACCGAAACCGAGCGGGTCCATGCGGGCGTGACAGGAGGCGCATGCCGGATCGGCCCGATGCTGCTCCAACCGCTGCCGCAGCGTCCCCTTGATCGGGCCCTTCTGTTTGTCGTCGGCAAGAGCGGGCACGTTCGGCGGCGCGGGCGGCGGCGGCGTGCCCAGCAACTGTTCCAGCACCCACTTGCCGCGCTTCACGGGGGAGGTGCGGGTGGGGTTCGAGGTCACGGTCAGTACGCTGGCCTGGGTTAAGATACCGGCGCGGGGCGTGTCTTTCAGCGAAACTTTCTGAAACTCGCCGCCCCTCACGCCGGAAAGACCGTAGTGCTTCGCCAGCCGTTCGTTGACGAAGGTGTAGTCGCCGGCCAACAGGTCGAGGACGCTGCGGTCTTCCTTCATGACGGCGCGGAAGAACAGTTCGGTTTCCTTCGCCATTGCCTGCCGCAACGGCTCGTCCCAATCCGTGAAACGGCGACGGTTCGGCATGGCGGTCGCCAGGTTGCGAATCTGCAACCATTGGGTCAGGAAGTTTTCAACGAGCGCCATCGACTTCGGCGACGCCAACATCCGTTGCACTTGGGCGTCGAGATTCCGCCGCAGAGTGCCGTCGACGGCGTCGCGGAACAGTGCGTCGTCGGGCATCGAACTCCAGAGGAAGTACGACAGCCGGGTCGCCAACTCGAAATCGTCCAGGGTGCGGACGGTCGACGGATCGACGGCGTCGTCGTTCTCGATGCGGAAGAGGAAATGCGGCGACACCAGCACCGCTTGCAACGTCTGTTGGACGGCGGTCTCGAACGGCAGCCCTTCGTCGCAAAGCGAGACGACCAGCCCCTTCAACCGTTCGACTTCGTCGGGGGTCGCCGGCCGGCGGTAGGCGCGGCTGGCGAACCGCCCGACGACCGCCTGGGCGGCGTCGGCCACGGTGACCCCGTCGCCCGGCCGGCGGATGAAGATTCGCTTGTGCGATTCCGGCAGCGCCGTTTTCGCGCGATCGACCGGTCCTTCCAGTTGCAACCCGGCGATGAGCAGCGAGCCTTCGGTGGGTCGGCCGGCGTCTTTCGCCTTCTTGCCGGCCTTTCCGTCGGCGGTCTTTTCATCGCGCGACTTCGGCGGCGGGCCGGCCTCCACTTGGACGACGATCCGCTTGCGACCGGCGGCGGGCACCGATCCTTGAAAGCGGTAGACCCGGCCGGGCGGGGCGTCGCCGTCGATTTCGATCGGTTCACCCAGCCGCGATCCGTCGATGCTCACTGCCAATTTCACGGTTGGTTGGTTGGTTTTGGCAGGCTTGGCCGCGATCTTGACGACGTACTCGCCCGTCGTCGCCAAGTCCTGATGCGCCGCCGCTTCGGCCCCCTGATGAACCGAACGAAACCTTCCCTCGACCAACGGCGGCGCCCCGCGAACGTCGAACGACGAGGCCGGCAGTTCCAACTTCGCCGGCTTCAGTCCGTCCGGCGTGACGATCGCCCGATCCAATACCTTCTCGGCGGCCGCGAGATACTTTTCCAGCAAGAGCGGCGGCATGGACAGCACGTCGCCAATGTTGTCGAACCCGTAGCCGACGTCGTCGGACGGGAACTCGTCGGCGGGCTTCAGGTCGATCGCCAACAAGTCGCGGATGGTGTTGTCGTATTCGGTGCGATTGAGCCGGCGGATGGTGACGTGCCCCGGATCGATCGCGCCGGTGCAGTCAACGTAGTTGACGGTGCCGTCGACCCAGCCGGTCAAGTCGGCGACTTCGGGCTTGGGCGGCTGCGGCGAGTCTTTCGGGGGCATGTCGCCGTTGGCGACGCGGTCAAGAACGGTGTTCCAGACGTCGCGGTCTTTCAGGGCGCCGGCTTCGGTCTTGTAGTGGTCCAAATCAAGGCCGGCGGCCGGTTCGTCGGCGCCGTGACAGTCGATGCAATACTTGGCCAGGAACGGACGGACCTTGGCGTCGAACGGCACGACGACCCGTTTGGCCGCCTCGGCGGGGGCGGCGGCGGCCGATGGCAACGCGGCGTCGGGCCGGTCGCCGACCGTGACGAAAAGAAAAACGACCGCCGTCGCGAGCATCGACGAAAGCAGGAATGGTCGGCGGCGGTTCATGGTTTGGTCTCGTCGCGGCGGCAGGCTGCGGTCGGGCGGGTCGATCACGTCGTAAGTCAGGCGCCGTCATCGAACCCGCGACGGAAAGGCCGCGTTGACGACGGAGTGTTACGTTGTTGAAGTTCCAGGATGGTTCAGACACCCGTATCATAGTCTACGAAGCGTTCGCCGACGAGACCAAATCGCGTCGCAGGTTCGACTCGGCCTACCTCAGTGGTGGTCTTGGCCGGTCAGTTGATGCTCGATGAAGTCGGCCCATTCGGCCATGTGGACGACGCTGGCGCGAATTTCTTCCGGGTCGAGGCTGGACCGGGGGTAGTTGTCGACCATGACGAAGTACGGGCGGCCGTCCGGGCCGTGCGGCCGCAGGCTGACGGCGCCGTGCGGCAGACGGGCGTTCAACCGCAGCACCAGTTCGTAGTGCTGGATGTCGGCCGGGGCGCAGGGGGTCCACAAGGCGAAGATTCGGCCGGCGGTTCCCTCGCCGTCGACGACTTCCGCGAACACCCGTTGCCGACGGTCGCCCGCCAGCCGCACCAGGAACTCGAACCGTTCCCCGTCGGCCGTCCATTCGATGGTCGAGCCGGAGACGGCGGCGGCCACGATTTCGCGGGTGTTGGTCAGGCCGTTGGCTATTTCGTGCAACCGCGACGCCAGCGCCGCATCGCACTTCGGGCGGCTTGCGGGTTCGTAGGCCAGCATCGCCGCCAGCAGGTCGGCCGACTCGGCGGGGCAGTCGGGCAGTCGTTCGTAAAGGCGTTTGCAGAAGTCGGGACCGTCGACGGTGAGGTCGGTCAACCCTTCGGCCGGCCGGGGCAGCCACCCGGTGAGCAGCAGGAAGTAGGTCACGCCCAAGGCGTAGACGTCGGTGGCGGCGTCGGCGGTGACGCCGGCGAACATCTCCGGGGCCATGTAGGCGGGGGTGCCGGAAACCCGACCGCCGGTGCGATTCCGCTGGTTCGACAACGTCCGCGCCAGACCGAAGTCGGTCAGTTTCGCCACGCCGGCCGAGTTCAGGATGACGTTGTCCGGCTTGACGTCGCCGTGGACGACATGATGCCGATGGGCTTCGTGCAACGCGGCGGCGATCTGGGCGGCGTATTTCGTCGCCAACAGTGGATCCAGCCCCGTCGTCCCGCCGTTGGCCGCCTTCACGGTCCGCAGCAATTCACTGAGCGATGGACCATCGACCAGCTCCATTTCGATGAACGGAAAGCCACGGTCGTTGCCCAGCGAGTGGATCGCCACGAGGTTGGGGTGGTGCAGGTGCGCCACGGCCCGCGCTTCCGACCAAAACATTTCCAGGCGGTCGGGGTTGGCCTCGACGAGTTGCGGGTCGAGCACCTTCACCGCCGACTCGCGGTGCAGCCGTTCGTGCCAGGCGCGGTAGACCCGGCCCATGCCTCCCTTGCCGAGCAGGTCGCGGATGAGGTAGGCGTCGAGCCGGGTGCCAAGGAGCAGCTTGTCGATCGCGTCGACGTCGGCCGTCGTCACGATGAACGGCTCGGGGCCGGTGGGTTCCACCACCACTCGAACGTCGGCGCCCAGCGGGACGATCGCTTCGCGGGTTCGGTCTTCGCCGGGGTCGACGGGCGGCGCCCGTTCGATGATACGCTGCATTTCATGGGCGTCGGTCGTCGGCATGACGACTTCCTCGGTCAACGGCGGCGCGATCGCCGGTCGCCGGGGCGCAGCGTCGGGAAAGGCTTCGGTCTTTTCACCGTCCGGTTCGCCCATCCGACCATCCCTCCGACCGCCCGTCTGCAATTCCGCCAAGGAAGTTTCTACAGAGGGTGTTGTAAGTTTGACTACGTTCGGAATGCCTTGGCCTTTCAGGTTCGACATTTTTCTCGACGCATCATTGCTCCAAAACACAATTTGCGACTCTTTCGGCAAGTCGCGTCCGAAACTGGCACGTGAACTGCTTTATACTCTGATGGAAACAACGTCCGAGCCGATCGCCGCCTTCCCCCGGCGGCGCCGATCGCACCCCGCGACGCCTCCATCCTTCAATCCCGTTCCCGTCCCCCTCCCTGGGGGTGGGGTTCCCTGAACGTCCCCCGGCGTTTAGGGAACCCCGCCTTCGTTTCTTGGGGTTGAGATGGGTGCGCCTCGATATGTAGACAAAGTGACCTTGTTGGATTCGTCGGCGCAAAAGTCAATCCGTGACTCAGTAACGAAGACAACCGAGGTTGGGTTGACGGCTCTGTCCGCCCTACGTTTCGCTTTCGTTTCCCGACGCGGCGAGCCGTAGGCGGTTCACATACTGGTGCGCCAACCGGGTCGGTTCCGGCAGCCGCAGCCCGCGGCCGCACGCCAGTACTAACGCGACCGCCGTTTCCAGGTCGATGTCGCTGCCGACGGAAACGTACATCGGCTTGACGTTCCGCCGGGTTCGCAGCACCCGGCCGATTTCCTCTCCGCGATCAACCAACGGCGCGCCGGCGCCCACTTCCAATGACGGCTCGTCGTGTTCGCCGCATAGTCGGCTTTTGGCGCAGCCGACGGTCGGCAGGTTCACGAGCAGACCCAGATGGCAGGCGATGCCGATCCGTCGGGGGTGCATTCGGCCAGCTCCGTCGACCAGAATTGCCGCCGGCCGATTTTCCAGCTTCGCCAGCGCCTCCAGCATGGTCGGCGCCTCACGGAAACTCAACAAGCCGGGGATGTAGGGGAAGGTCGATTCGCCAACCGCCCCGCGCTCTTCGACGACGGCCCCGGTCGCGGGGTTCCAGACCACCACCCCGGCATACACGATCGGCGAAAACTTCGAGTACGAGGCGTCGACCCCCGCGATCAAGACCGGTTCGCCGGAATCGGCGTCGTACGGACCGGCCGTCAGCCGCCAGCCGGGCCAATCCGGCGGCGGACGATTTCCGTCCAACTTCGACGCGAGCGTCCGTTGCAGTTCGATCGCGTCGCGCGGCGCCAAGTTCCACGGATGGAGTTGTTCGACCTTCAACGGCGTCCGCCTCCGGCAGTCCGGGTGTGCAACGGAAATTCGGCGCTCTTGTTGTAGGCGGACGACGCCCGGGATTTGCGTGGGAGAGGCGTCGTCGAAGGTTTGATGGGCCGCTGCCGACGGAAGAGGCCACTTAACAGAGCGACGCCCGCCGCGCCATACCTTCCCCGAGAGCACTCGGCGCCGACGCCGGCTGAGGGAAAGGGAAGAACAGATGCCGACCGCCGCCGTCGTCGCCGCCCGTCGCCGCCGTTTGGCGCAACTTTTCCGCCGAGGGGTGCGCGACCTCGACGAACTGCACCGCCGGCTCGACGCTCCGGAGGCGCCGGTCGCGCGCAGCGTCGTCGCCCGCGACCTGGCGGCGCTGCGTGACGAATGGCGGCAGGCCGCCGGCGCGACGATGCAGGCCGCCTTGGCGGAAGTGTTGACGGAACTCGACGAACTGGAACGGTGCGCGTGGGCCGCCTGGGAGCAATCGTTGTCGTCGGCGGCGGGCGGCGACGACGGCAAGCCGGCGGGCCGAACCGACGGGAAGAAGCCGACCGGCGGCGACCCGCGGTTTTTGAAGACGGTACAGTGGTGCATCGACCAGCGGTGCAAGTTGTTCGGCCTTCACACCCGAGGTCGGCCCACCGAAGCACGCGCCGCCGGGGACGAGGAGGCGGGCGGCGCGTCGTCGGCCCGGCCGCTTGAAATCGTCGTGGCGACCCGCGACGAGTGGCTGTCGGTGCAACAGTTCCTGGGCCTGGCCACCCCACCGCGAGCGATCGGCGACGCGACGACCGGTGAATAGCCGGCGCGGGCGACGGCGGCGGGTTACTTCGCCAGGTCGGCCGGCTTGACGCCCTTCTTCGCTCCGTTGAACTTGAACGGCGTCGGCGCGTAGGCTCCCACGTAGGAAACGTCGGCGTCGGGCCGAACGGCGTCTTCCATCCCCAGGCACCAGTAGGCCGCGTTCACGACCAACCGCCGCAATCCTTCGCTTTCAAAGTCCTGCGAGGCTCCCATCGTCGTCGTGAAGACCCGACCCTTTCGGCCGTTGGCTCCTTCGTAGGTCTTCGTCCAGGCGAGCGGCATCATTGGGTCGTTGACGCCGCCGACGACCGGTTCGTCGGTCGGTTTCATCCCGACCAGCACCTGCCCCATCAACAGCGGGACGGAGTCGCCGGGCAACGGCGTGGTCACGGTGTAAACGTCGCTCGGACCCCAGACGTCGACCACGCCTCGCAGAATGGGATGGTTCTTCGCGTCGCCGGGGGCGGGGACGCCGCGGGTGCTTTGCGAACCGTGCTTGCCATGGTGCGCCACCCAGGTTTCGCCCAAAATCTGTTTGCCGAAGCCGCCGGCCCAGTCCGTTTTGCTGGTCCAGCCATACTTGGCGTATTTGCTGTCGGAGGATGTGTTGAAGGCATGGGTCGACGTACGCAGACCGATGATCGGCTTGCCCGCCGCCACATAGTCATCGAAATGCTTCATCTGGTCTTCAGGCGGGTTGCGGAAGCGAAGACCCAGGATGACCAAATCGGCGTCGGCGAGCGCTTCCAGGCCGGGCAGGTTGTTGTTGACGTTCGGGTCGACTTCGCCCGTCTTCGGATCGATCGGCAGGACGACGGTGCAGTCAAAGCCGTGGCGCGTCGCCAGGATCTTCGCCAACTGCGGCAGCGCTTCCTCCGAACGGTACTCTTCGTCGCCGGCGACAAGGACGATCTTCTTTCCCTTGCCGAGACCATCCTTGCCGGGGAAGTGGAGCGCCGGCCCTTCGTCGGCCCGCGCGGTCAGGAGCGTCGCACCAAGCAGCGTCATCGCCGCGACGGTCCGCGCCGCCGTCTCACTCGTCGAATACCATGTCCGCGCCATGATCCGTCTCCGTCGTTCCGTGCGACGCCGCGCCGCCGACGTCCTCCCGTCGCCAACCGCCGTCCGCCTCGACGTTCATGATAGGAGGACGCCCCGGTGGTTACGATTCGGCCGTCAGTCGCGAACGAGGGAGTAGACGGCGGCGTCGTGGGAAGCGCCGTGAACCAACAGCCGACGGCGGGCGATTCCCTCGAAGACCGCGCCGGCCTTTTCGGCGACCCGCCGGCTGGCATGGTTGTCGACGGCGGCCACGATTTCGAGCCTCACGAGGTTCGTCTCGGCGAACGCCCACGCCGCCGTCTGTTGAACCGCGGCGGTGGCGACCCCGCGACGCACCGCCGACGCCCGCACCCAGTAGCCGAGGTTGGCCCGCCGATTTTCGTAGTCGAGCGCGTTGAGACCGACGCCGCCCAGGAAACGCCCGTCAGGCCCGCGCGTGACGAACGAAAACTCGGCGGCAGCCGTGAAGGCGTCGACTTGCCGCGCCACCCAGCAGCGGGCGTCGTCCAGATTGTAGGTGGGATGGCACCAGGGCAGCCAAACGCCGACGGTCTCCAGCGATTCGCGGACGGCGTCGTGCAGTTCGGGAACGTCATCCATCCGGTAGGGATGGATAGTCAGGCCGTGGGTGGTCATGGCGTCGCCGAGGCGTCTACGGGGCGGCGCCGGCGGTGGTCGTCGAGGGTTGGGAGGACGTCGGCTGGGCGGGGGCGGGGGGGTCCGGCATCCACCGACCGAAGCCGGTCAGGCCGGCGGCGGTGCCGACGACCGCGGCCGCGATCGACGCGCCCACCCATAACCGCATGCGTTTGCCGGCCGTCACCCGAGCGTCGTACTGCCTCAAGGCCGTCTGCAGGGCGTCGCGGAGGGCGCCGGCGTCCGGGAAGCGGTCGCGCGGCTCCTTCGCCAGCATCTTGAGGACGATTTTTTCCAAGAAGGACGGCACTCCGGAGACCACCCGCCGAACGTGCGTCGCCGGCGCCCGCAGGTGTTCGCGCATCCATTCGGCGACGTTGTTGCCGTCGCTGGGATGGTACGGGTTCTCGCCGGTCAGCATGTAATGGAAGGTCACGCCCAAGCTGTAAATGTCGGCGGCCGGCGTCACGTTCGCCGCGTCGATCCATTGCTCCGGCGGCATGAAGGCGGGAGTGCCCAACCGGCTGCCGCCTTCGCTGGTCAGCGCCGCCCCGACGTTCAACTCGCTGCCGCCGCCTTCCGAAAGCCGCAGTTTGGCGATGCCCAGGTCGAGCACCTTCATTTCTTCGCGGCCTTCCTCGTCAAGGGTCACCATCATGTTCGACGGCTTGACGTCGCGGTGGATGATCCCCTGCTTGTGGG
>JBOFFD010000940.1:0-4033 GCA_051648425.1 Planctomycetia bacterium | reverse complement strand
CCCTGCATCCCGCCCAATGGCTGGCGCTCGGTTACGGTCTCGTCGACCAGCCGGCCCGGCTGCTCGCTCCGCCGCGGCAAGGACTGACGACATGACGGTTCGCGTATACTTGTTCGCCTTGGCGCGCGATTTGGCCGGCGCGGCGTCCGTCGACGTCGATCTCGCCGACGAACCGACGCCGACGGTGGCCGACCTGCGGTACAAGCTGTCGGCCCTGCTCCCGACGCTGGAACCGCTGCTGGCGCGGTCGCTGATCACAGTCGACGAGACCTACGCCCGCGACGACGCCCCAATTGCGGCGGGCGCGACCGTCGCCGTGATTCCCCCCGTCAGCGGCGGCTGACTATTTTCTTTGCCTGCCTGCCCAGCCCGCTGGGTCGAATCGAGTCCGGCGGGCCGACGGCTCCAGCTTCCCGACGGCGACTTCGGGATTTTCTCCCCCCGGCGAGCTACACTGTCGAAAGTCGCACTTCGTTTTTTCGACGGGAGTCTGCCAATGTCCGGCGCTGCTGAAGTTGAAGATTTGATCGAGCAATTCACTCCCGACGCCCCCATGTGCCCCACGTGCTTGGAAGACACCGGCCTCAGCCTGAACTTCCTCTGCGACATGGTCCTGAAGACCATGTTCACCCGCGGTTCGATGATCGGCGTCGAAATGGCGCGGGCGCTGTGCATTCCGTTCAAGATCCTCGATGAAGCGCTCGCCTTCCTCAAAGACACCAAGTGCATCGAGATCGCCGGCGGCGAGCTGATCGGAACCGCCTCGTACCGCTTCAACCTGACCGACTTCGGCCGACAGCGCGCCCGCGACGCCATTGAAACCAACGGCTACGTCGGCCCGTGCCCCGTACCGATGGTCGACTACGTCCGCCAGTGCTACCGCCAAAAGGTCACCGGCATTCCGATCACCCGCCGCGGCTTGATGACCGCCTTTTCCGGCCTCGTCATCACCGACGACCTGATCGACACCATCGGCCCCGCGGTCGTCAGCGGCAAGGCGATCTTCGTGTACGGCCCGCCCGGCACCGGCAAGACCACCATCGCCAAGGCCGTCGGCGACTACATGAACAACTCCGGCGGCGACGTGTTCATTCCTTACGCCGTCAAGGCCGAGGAAGGGGTCATCACGTTGTACGACCCCATCGTCCACCGCCCCGCCGACAGCCAGGCCGACGATGTCGGCACCAATTCGCAGGCCCTCATCCGCCGCCTCTTGAACGAGCAGGAGACAGACCCGCGGTGGGTCAAGATCCGTCGCCCCGTCATCATCACCGGCGGCGAACTCAACTTGGGCATGCTCGACCTCAAGTACACCAACACCTCCAACGTGTACCAGGCGCCCCTGCACATTAAGGCGAACGGCGGCATCTTCCTCATCGACGACTTCGGCCGGCAGCTCTGCACCCCCAAGGAACTGCTCAACCGCTGGATCTTCCCCCTCGAAGACCGCCACGACTTCCTCACCATCGCCTCCGGCAAGAAGTTCATGGTGCCGTTCGAGCAGCTCATCATCTTCTCGACGAACCTCGACCCCAAGGACTTGGTCGACGACGCCTTCCTCCGCCGCATGCGCCACAAGCTGCGCATCGACGCCCCCGGCCGCGACGTCTACGAGCAGATTTTCAAGCTCTACTGCCGCAAGTTGAAGTTGAACGAATGCCCCGAAGCGATCGATTTCATGTTCGAGACCTATTACGACACCGGCAAGCGGATCACTCGGCCTAGCGACTGCCGGGATTTACTGGAGATCGTGGTGTCGATCTGCCGATTTAAGAGGGAGACGCCGTTTCTGACGCGCGATCTGATCGTCGAAGCGGCTCGGCAGTTCATCTCCGAGTTTTGAACCCGCCGCGTTTCGACGGTTTGTTCGTCCGTCCGGCGGCTTGTTCGCGCCGTGTTGGATTTCCGCAGCCGCACTCCTCGACCCGCACCCTTCCCGCGACGCCGATCGTTCGACGTTCGACCTAGGAGTGCCGGGGCATGGATACGCGCCGATCAGTCAATCATTCCGCGACGGAGGTCCGCCCCGCCGCCGCGCCGCGCCCGCGTCGTCTCTTTGAATCGTGCCTCGCCGCCCTCGTCGTCGCGCCGGCCGTCTTCACCGCGGGCTGCAACTCCTTCCCGCGCTCCGCCGCCGCTCCCGAAGCCGCCCAACGGGCCGGCGGCGGCCCCGGGTCGGTCACCACCGACTTCGCCGGCTCGTCCGGCCAGGCCGCCGACGACGTGCGGAACGCCATTCCCGAATACGTCAAACCGACCGCCCCACTGCTCACCGACATGGCCAACATGGAAACCCACGCCCAACAGTACGGCAAGGCCGAGCAGAATCTCCGCCGCGCCTTGAAGCTGGATAAGAATTACCTGCCGGCGCACGTCGGCCTCATCAAACTGTACACCGTTCAGCAGCAGTACGACAAAGCCCGCGCGGAGTTGGACGTGGCCTGGGCGAAGAAGCCCGACGCCCCCGAACTGCTGAACGAAAAGGCCGTTCTCGCCGCCCACGCGGGCGATTTGGCGGGCGCCGTCGCCATCATGCAGAAGGTGGTCGCGGATCGTCCCACCGACTCACTTTACCTCCGCAACCTTGGTTCCATGCAGGTGTCCGCGGGCGACGTCTCCGGCGCCTTGCAGACCTTCGGCCGACTTGGTTCGCCGATGGACGCCCACCTGCTGACGGCGCAGGCGCTGCAACGGACGCAAAGCCCCGAAACGGCGGCCGTCCTTCATGCGGCGCTTTCCACCATCGACCCGAACAACGACGAAGCCCGCGAAATGTATGCGGCGGTCGGCGGCGACCTGTCCGAATTCCCCGAAGTCCGCCGCCGGCCGAAGGGTGGCCCGGGCGATTTCCGCCGCGCCGCCATGATCGGCGCGAAGCAAGTCGCCGGCGGTCCGATGATCGGCGTCGGCGGCAACGCCGCGGAACCGGCGATCGACGGTCCCCGCGCCGGCGTCACGCACTACGGCGCCCCGCCGAAGATGCCGGTCGCCGTCGCCGCCGCCGCTCTGCCGCTGCCCGGCGCGACCGACCCCGCGACCGCCGTCGCGCCGACGATTCAAACCGTCGGCTACAACGCCGCCGCTCCGACGCCGCCCGCCGCGCCGGCCCCCGCCGGCGTCCCGGCCGCCGGTCAACCGACCACCCCGCCTGGCGGTTGGTTCGAGGCGCCCCCCTCGCCCCGCGGCGCCTTCCAGAGCCGGTTGCCCCCCTACGAAGGGATGCCGACCATGACCCCGCCCGCGCAGAAGTGGGCCCGCTGAGTCTATTTCAGATCGACCGTCTTCGTCGTCAAGGAACATGGTGCCATCGTGAATGACGCGCCGTCGGAGAATTCGACGATCTTCGCGACGGCGCCGAAGTTGTACGCCGCGTAAGTCTTCGTCTTATCCTTGACGAAGACGTTGACGAACGGGTGCGACGACGTGACGGTCGGATCGACCCGGCCAAGTTTCTTCAGCGTGTTGACCCACTGGTACATGAAGGCCCGCGAGTTGCCGCTTTCGATCTTACAGTTCGGCTGTTCGTCCATGTACCCGGCCGCCGCTTCCGCGTCCTGCAGCGCGTTGAACATCACGACCAAATCGCCCCAACCCGTGCCGAAATCCTTTCCGCCTTTGCGTTGGGCGATGATTCGCTCATAATTTTTCTTCACATAGTCCGGATGCCGACCCATGGTGACGGAGGCCGGCGTGAACGGCAGCCAATTGATGCCGTGAATGCAGTCGACGTCGCCGGAGAACCAAGTGCCGAACGCACCCTTGCCGCCCCACACCATGCCCAACGCGACGTTCGGAAAATCCTTCGGGTAGTTGCCGCCGGAGACGTCGAACCAGTATTCCTCGACGGCCGTCCGCTCGATGTTGAACAGGGCCGCGCCTAGGTCGCGGATCTTAGCGTCGCCGGTCGCTTCGCCCCACAGCATCATGCCGTACCATGCGTTGAGCGACTCGGACGACGATTCCTGATTGTTTCCATCCGCGAAATTCGCGTCGCCCGACGCCCACGAATGCCCGGCGTACACGTCGAAGCACC
>JBOFFD010000939.1:0-2006 GCA_051648425.1 Planctomycetia bacterium | reverse complement strand
TGGGCCACACCGGCAGCGGGAAGAGTTCCATCGTCAAC
Organism: Planctomycetia bacterium; assembly: GCA_051648425.1. Classification (GTDB taxonomy): domain Bacteria; phylum Planctomycetota; class Planctomycetia; order Kolteriales; family Kolteriaceae; genus JBOFFD01. The sequence goes on along the minus strand of JBOFFD010000939.1, from coordinate 1,968 downwards.
CTGGCGACGAAGTTCTATCTGCCGAACCAGGGAACGATCTTACTCGACGGCTTCGACGCCGCCCGCGCGTCGTCGGCGTCGTTGCGGCGGCAGATGGGGCTTGTGTCGCAGCAGAACTTTCTTTTCGCCGGCACGGTGATGGACAACATCCGTTTCGGTCGGCCGGAAGCGACCGACGCCGAGGTCGTCGACGTGGTCCGCCGGCTCGATTTCCTGGACCTCGTCGAAGGACTGCCCGAAGGTTTTTCGACGCCAGTGGGCGAGCGCGGCGAAAGCGTGTCGATCGGTCAGCGGCAGCTCGTCTGCTTCGCGCGGGCGCTGTTGGCCGATCCGCGGGTGCTCATTCTCGACGAAGCGACCAGCAGCATCGACCCGACGACCGAGGCTCGCATTCAACGCGCCCTGGCGATCTTACTCGCGGGGCGGACCAGCTTGGTGGTGGCGCACCGTCTTAGCACGATCCGCAACGCCGATCTACTGCTGGTGCTGGACGAAGGCCGAATCGTCGAGCGCGGCGGCCACGACGAACTAATGACGCGGGGCGGGGTTTACGCCAATCTGTACCAAAGATTCTTGCAGGCGGGGCAGGCGTAAATTGAAGGTCGGCGCGGGACGATCTTAGTGTTCGGCGGCGGGTTACGGGGCGACGGGGGTTTTGGTGGAACAGGACCTCGACACGGCGGCCGTCAGTTTGTCTAAGACGGGGTCGAGCGCTTCGCCCGGCCTCGACGAATCGGCGGGTCGCGGCTTCGTGGGCGCCGGCAGCGTCAGCGGGCTGTGGTCGTAGCGGATCGCCCCTTGAGACCCTAATAGAAGCAGGTCGAGCCGGCTCGGTCCGACCGGCTGCCGATGCGCGCTGACGAGGGCCGAGCCGCCGCCGGTGAGTTCCGCCAGCACCGTCACGCTATCCTCGCCCACCGACGACCGAGCGTCGAGCCGCGCGACGTCGGCCTTGAACCAGTGCAGCGACTCCGCCAACGCCTCGGCGACGCACTTCGCCATGAAGGCGTCGGACGGGTCGTTGGCCGGCGGCGCGGTCACGAAAGCGTGCAACCGAAGGGCGGCCGGCGGGCCGATGCGGTGTTCCGCCAACGACTGCTGGATGCTTTTCGACAGTTCCTTGAGCGTCGGCATCGGCGGCTCCTCGTCTTACACCGAAAGGTTCAGCGCTTCAGACCATCGAAGGAACGCAGGGAGTAGTCGATGCCGACGTAGTCTAAGAGGCGGCAGAGCGCCCGCAGGGCCACCCCCATGCCGTCGGGGCCGCTGAAGCCGCCGAACTGACCGCCGCCCTTGACGTGCGGCTCCAGGTCTAAGAACACGCCCGGCGCGCCCAGGGCCGTCATCTTCGCTTCCACCTCGGGCAGTATCTTTTTGAAGTCGCGCAGCACCAGCTCGTAGCCGCTGTCGCCGGCGTCGACCGGCACGAAGTTTTTCAGACGCTCTTCGTCGACGTGGCCGTGCCATTCCAGCGACGGGTCGATCTTATAGTCTTTGACGTGCATCCAACCGATGCCCTTCTTCATCGCCGCGTACTCTTCGTAACACCTTGCGGCGGGAAGGTTTTGGGCGCACAAGTTGGCCCCGTCGTAGATGAGGGCGAGGGCGGGGCTGCGGACGGCGTCGGCGATGGCGGCGAGCGACACGCCGTCGTCGCCCATCAGGTTTGGTTCCATCTCCACCCCGAAGACCACGCCTTCTTTGCGGCACGCCTCGGCGATGCGGCCGATCTGATCGACGGCCTGCGACCAATGTTTTTTCGGGTCGTCGCCCTTCGGCGGGTAGAAAGAGAAGCCGCGGATGAGTTTGGTGTCGAAACGATGCGCCAACTTGACGGCGTGGGCGACGTCTTCGGCCAGGTACTTCTCGAACGGAACGTAGACGTTGCGGGTGCCGTCGTCGACGTCGACCAGCTTCACTTTGCCGATCGGCGAGCCGATGGTGGCGACCTTCAGATCGTAGCGGGCG
>JBOFFD010000938.1:0-10537 GCA_051648425.1 Planctomycetia bacterium | reverse complement strand
TCGGGTCGCCTTGGTATCGGCCGACCCGCGTCGTCCACGCCACCGACGGCAGCGAGTTCGGCTGGCGCAGCGGCACCGGCTGCTGGCCGTCTTACTTCCTCGACAGCCTGCCGCCGGCGGTCGACATCGGCCCCGGTTCCCCGGTGGGCGTCGAATTCGGCTACGGCGCGAAGTTCCCGGCCGACTACCAAAAAGCGCTGTTCATCCTCGACTGGACGTTCGGCACCATCTACGCCATCCACTTGGAACCGACCGGTGCAACCTACACCGGCCGCAAGGAAGAGTTCCTGTCGCGCTCGCCGCTGCCGCTCACCGACGTCGTCGTCGGCAAGGACGGCGCTTTGTACTTCACCGTCGGCGGCCGGGGCACGCAGTCGGAACTATATCGGGTGACGTACGTCGGCAAGGAATCGACCGCGCCGGTCGATCCGCGCAACCCGGCAGGCGCCGAACAGCGCGAACTTCGCCGTAAACTGGAATCGCTGCACCAACCAGTTCCAAACGCCGAGTCGGTCGTCGGGTCGGTGGTGGAACAACTGAAGAACCCCGACCGGTTCGTGCGCTACGCCGCCCGCGTGGCGCTGGAGTTCCAACCGCTCGAAGTGTGGCGCGACGCCGCTCTTAAGGAGACCGACCCGACCGCCGTCGCGACGGCGGTCGTGGCGGTGGCCCACCAAGGAAAGCCGGTCGACCGCGCGCCGGCGTTGGCCGCCCTCGAAAAGATCGACTTCAAGGAACTGAAGCCCGAACAACGTCTGCAAGTCTTGCGGGCTTACGGCTTGGCGTTCATTCGACTGGGCGAGCCGGGCGACGCCCTTAGTAAGAAGTTGGCGAAGAAGTTCTCTTACTTCTTCCCGAGCGGCCACGACCTCGTCGACCGTGAACTTGCGTCGCTGCTCGTTTATCTTAGGTCGGACGACGTCGTGTCTAAGACGATTCCGCTCTTGGCTAAGAAGCGCGACGAGTCGAAAGCCGAAGTCGACGCCCTCATCGCCCGCAACTCAGGGTACGGCGGGGTGTTGGCGTCGATGGCGCGGAACCAGCCGGACGGACAACAGATCCACTACGCCCTCGTGTTGCGAAACGTTAAGACGGCGTGGACGCTCGACCAGCGCCGGGCTTACTTCAAGTGGTTCGAGCAGGCGCGGAAGTGGAGCGGCGGAGTGAGTTTCCAAGGCTTCCTTCGGAACATCGACCGCGAGGCGTTTGAAAACGCGACCGACGCCGAACGGTTGGCGATCGAGGCGTCCGGCGCCCGAACGCCGTACCGCGCCCCCGAATTGCCGAAGGCGGCCGGCCCCGGCCGCGATTGGAAACTCGACGACGTGATGAAGGCCGCCGAAGGTGGTCTGAAACAGCGCGACTTCAAGAACGGCGAGCGCAGCTATGCGGCGGCGCGGTGCGTCGTCTGCCATCGCTTCGGCGGCGACGGCGGGGCGACCGGTCCCGACTTGACGCAGGCCGCCGGCCGGTTCTCGTTGAAAGACCTGGCCGAGGCGGTCGTCGACCCCAACAAGGTCATTTCCGACCAATACAAGGCGACGGTCGTCTTAACCGACGAAGGCCAGCAGTTCTCCGGCCGGATCGTTTCCGACACGCCCGACGCCATCGTCTTAGTCGCCGACCCGTCCGACGCGACTAAAATCGTGACGATTCCGAAGGATACGATCGAGGAAAAGACGATGTCGAAGGTGTCGCTGATGCCGGCCGATTTGTTCAAGCCGCTCAACCAGGACGAACTGCTCGACCTCCTGGCCTACATCCTCTCGCGCGGCAACCCGAACGACGCGATGTTTAAGAAGTAGTCCAAGGAACCCGTCGCACTTCCCAACCCGATTCGTCGAAGCTTCCGCATCTTCGACGGATCGGGACGCCGCGCGTCGGGTGGAACGCTGGTCCGCCGGGAGCGGTGAGCGGACGATCGTCCATTCCTCCGTGCCATCGGAATGGAGACTTGTTCCGACGCCTCACACGGGCGGACAAACGTTCCGCCATGCGGGCGTTTTTTGACCCGGCGCCGCGGTGAGTGTCTTTCGGCGGTCCGACTTGGCGTGCGCCGCGATCGCGGTACGATTGTTTACGGGTTGGGCGCTTCCAACGCCGCTTCTCCGTGACGCGGGGAGTCGTTCCACTCCGTCGTTCGCCGTGCAATCGTTCGCGTATTGTCTCAGGAGTCGGCCCATGTCTTCGGTGCGCGTTCAGTGCCCGCAATGTTCTTCGAGTCTGAAGCTGTCGAAAGAGCCGGAACCGGGTAGACAGTTGACCTGTCCGAAGTGCGGCCGATCGTTCGCGTGGGACCAGCACCTCAAGCTGGAACTGGCTGACGAAGTAGAGCCTCCCAGTCTGCCGAAACGCATTTCGCGCGACGCGGACGACGACTACGAAGCCGACGAAGACGACGAAGAAGTCGAACGGCCGCGCCTCGCCCCGACGGCCCGACGCCCCGGCGTCTCCGACGAACCGCCGGCCGCCCGGCCGAAGAAGTTCAAGAAGAAAGCGCCGCCGATCAACTATGCGCCGATCGTCGGCGGCGTGTGCGCGGCGGCCGTGTTCATCGTGGCGGCGTTGTTCGGCCAGAAGCTTTACGACATGCTGCCGAAGCCCGGCCCGTCGGAAGAAGCCGCCGTCGTCGCCGACCGCTATTTGCGGGCGCCGGTCGGCACGCTCATCTACTTGGAACCGAAAACCCTGAAGGATTCGCCGCTCGGCGCATTGTCGAACATCAAATTGATTCTGACGGGACTCGAAACCGACGGCGTGTTGAACAAACTGAAAAACTATTACCCTAACAAATTGTATGTGGCGGTTTACAACGCCGACCGAGCCGCCGCCGAAACCGGAATGGTCATGCAGTGGCCGACGACCGAGTATTGCAGCCGCGTGCGGAACGGCGCGAACGCCAAGGTCGAATACAACGATGAAACGCTGTACACCATCGGCCCGAACATGTACGTGTTGATCGTCAATTCCTACGTCTGCGTCGCCTGCGAAAAGATGGAAGTGTTGCGGCGCATGGTCGATCATGCGAAACGGCAGAAAAAGCAGAACACGGCGTCGTCGGTTTCGCGGAACCTTCCCAGCGACGACACTCTGGCCGTCTACGTCGACTTCAACGTAATGAGCGCCGGTCTCATGCCCCCGGACTCGCCGATGCAATCCGTCGCTGTTTCGGCTCGGTTGGGAAAGACGGGCATGACGGCGCGGTTGTCGATCAACACGAAAAGCAGCGAGGCCGCCGCCGAGCTTCTCAAGGGAATTCAAGAGCAGGCGGCCGATCTTAAAGAGGACGAGACGACCGAACCGTTGATCCGCAAAGTCTACGATGCGCCATGGGCGATTTCCGGCACTTCGGTCGCGGCGCAATTCGAACTCGACGGCGCGACGACGGCGAACTTGGAGTCTTCGTTGACCGTCCTCCCGATGCAGTTGGGAGTGGCGGCTCTTCGGTCGACGGCGGACAAGCAGCGTAAGGAAATGTTGGCCAAAATCTCCGCGCCAAGCGGTTCGGACGCCCCCGGCGGACCGCCCGCCCCGGGCGCCCCAGCCTCGAAAGAGAAGTCGCTCGACGACGAAATCGCTTCGACGGAGGCGATCTTCCTGAAGAACCACAAGCCGGAAGAGATTGCCGTCGTGGTTCTGCAGTCTCCTAGCACGAAGGAAGACCAGGGGGTCGTCAAGGCCGTGCTCAACTACGCCGGCAAGCAACAGTCGAGCGAACGGCCGACACCGGTGAAAACCGTCGTCGAGATCGCCACGGAGTTGGAACGAAGCCGGCAGCGCGACATCCTGGTCTTCGACGCCGCTGTTTCCGACGACGCGCCGATGGTGGGATTCGTCGCCTGCGCCGTCGTATCGTTCGACGCTTTCGCCGAAAAACTCCAGAAGCTGGGTGTGAAAGCGGACGAGACCGACCCGGCCAAACGGCGCCTGGTCGTGCGGGACGTCACGCAGTTCCGCAATGTGCGTCTGCCGGCGACCCCTTTTCAGTCGTTGGCCGGCCGCGGCCTGCAGCAAGCGTCGGCGAGCGACGTGCGGCAGGTGATCGCCAGTTTGAAGCTCCGCAACGATAAGAAGCTCCGCGAGGCGGCCGACTATCTGGCCACGGTCGAGCCGGCGTCCGACAAACAGCGCGACGAGGTCGCACGGCAGTTGGAGCGCCGCCTGCTCGACGCCGAGCAGTCGACGTTGGACGCCGTCGCCGAGGCCGCCATCCTGTGGACCGACGCGAAATCAGTCGACCATCTATTGGAAGCCTTGGGCGAAGCCGGCAAGTACAGTCAGGCGCGAAAAAATCTGGTGGAAGCGTTGATGGAACGACGGACGGCGCGTTCGGTGAAGGCCGCCTTCGAGCATTTCGACGACAACCAGTTCGGCAATGATTCGTTTCTTCGCCTCGGGTCGCTGGGCGAACCGGAACTTCTACGTCTGCTGCGCAACGACAACGACCAACTGCGGCAAGCGGCGTCGATCATCCTCGGGCGGGTGGGAACGGCGGCGGCCTCCGATCCGCTTCGCGAACTCGCCCGCGAAACGAAGGGGAGCGAGGCGGAGAGGTTGGAGCAGGCCGCCGCCTCGTGCCTGCTGCGCGACCCTCCCGGCGACGACTCGACGCTGCTCCCCGACGAGGAGGGCGTCAAAATCATTAGAAAGAAAGCAAGCGGCAAGGCTCGCTGACGCCGCCTCGACACTGCGTCCCTCTACCGCGCCAACCACGGGCGGCGCCGTAGCCGAAGCCGCTCCAGGGCGGCCGCCTTGTCGGTCCAGCCGGCTTTTCGGCCGTGTTCGGACAGCGCGCCCAACAGGTCGAGTTGCTGTTCTTCGGTGGAGATGCCGCCGAAAACTTGTCGTTCAGCGGGCGTCAACGCCAGGTACGCTTCGTCGAGGCGGCGGCGGACGCGGGCGTCGGCGCGTTCGGCGTCGAGCGCGTTCGAGAGCGGCGGCGTTCGGCCCAGCATCAGCACGAACGTATCGGCCGCCAGTTCGTCGTACTTGGTGAGGAACAAACGGTCGCGCCATGACGGGTCGTCGGGCGGTACGCGGTCGCCCCGCCACGGTTCGCGCCAGACGTTTTCCACGACGGCGCGGGCGACGGTTTCGGCGGCGCGGCGATTGCCGGTTTGGTTGAAGTGGACGTGTTCCACGAACAGTTCGGGACCGGGCGCGCCGTGCGGCGAGGCGGCGGCGAAATCGGCCGCCACGTCGGCGACGACGACGCCGTGAGCCGGGTCGTGCAGGCCGCGCACGATTTCAAGGAACGCCGTCGGGGCGCGGAACCGGCAGGCGTCGAGGTCGCGGGCGGCGGCGTACGCGGCGGCGGCTTCGGTCGATCGGTCCGACCGCTCCAACACCTGCGCCCGCCGGTACTGCAACCGGGCCGACGCCGTCGTTGTGTTCGACCGCTCCAGCGCCAGCGCGGCGTCTAATGCAGCCAGTGCGCCGTCCAAATCCCGTCCCGCCAGTTTCCGCTCCCCCTCGGCCAGTTGTCGGTGCCATTCCTCCAACGTCGTGGCGGAGAGAAGGTCGGGCGACAGGCTGCCGAGCGGACCCTGCCCCCGCAGACAAGCCGCCGGCGTACACACCACCAACGGCACGCCCTTCGCCGCCGCGAGGGCCGTCAGCGCCGCCATGTTCGCGCGATACCGTTCGGCGGCCGTCTGGAACGTCGCGCCGCCGAGTGGCGCCGACCAGCGGTCGCCGGCAAGCGTCGTCATGAGCGAGGCTCCGCCCGACGATTTCTGGAACGGCAGCGTCGCCGTGCGGACCGCCTGATACAGCCGCAGCCGTCGCAGGCTCCAGCTCCACGGGTCGAGCGTCGGCCCAAGCCCCCACGCGGTCGAGGCGACGCCGGCCGGCCCATAGAATTCGTTGTGACCGACGTACGCCACCCAAACGTCGGCGTTTACGGCGTCGGCGCGCCGTGCCAGGTCCAACACGCTGCCGCTGTTCAGGCCGACCACCGCGGCATTCAGCACTTCCACCAGCCGGCCGGGGTTCTGGTCGGCCAGCAGCAGTTCAAGGTGTCGGGGGAATGACAGTTCGGGCGGATGTGGGAAACCGTAGGGGGTCGATTCGCCGAGCACGAGGACGCGGAACAGGCCGGCGGGTTTGACGGCGAGAAAATCGCGCGGCTCCGGGCCGGCGAGGTCGCGGGCGCCGTAGTACGGTTGGTCCACCAAAGGATTCAGTTGCAGCCGTTTCTCGTCGGGTCGAGTGGGGTCGGCCGCGGCTGGGACGGCGAGCGACAGATCGCTGCCGACGCCGACCAGGCGCAGCACGCCTTCCGCCAGCGGAAAAAGCGACAGCGACCCGGCGACGGCGATGAAGCGGAACAGCCAGCGGCGGCGCGGCGACAGGCGCCGGCGCGGGGCCGTTTCGGTCGTGGGAATGCTCACGGCTTGGCGGCCGGCGGATCGATCGCGCCGCGGACGCGAATCCAATGGTCGTGGTAGACCAGATGGTCGGCCACTTTGACCGGGGGCAGATGGCAGCCCACGCAGCCGGTCGTCGGCGACGTCGGACACGCCTTGCCGACGATCCCGTTGGGCGCCGCCGCCGCACTGACGGCGGGGTGGCACTCAAGGCAGCGGCGTTCGTAGCCCAGTCGGGCGGCGAGGCCGACCGCGGTTGCATCGTGCGGATCGTGGCAGGTGGTGCAGGTGAGCGCCTGTTGGGGGTCGGCGGCTTCGGTCTTCAGGAAACAGGCGGACTGCAACAGGCCGACCGTGGGATACCGCGCCAGCTTCGACGATCGGCGGTCGAGTTTGGTTTCGCGCAGGGTTCTGGGCAGACGGTGGCAGTCGCCGCAATGCTCGATTTGCCCGCGCGGCGACCACCGGCCGACGAAGCGGTCGCCGTCGTCGGCAAAGCTCGACGCCTTCGGTCCGGCGGTGTGCCGGGCGACGTGACGGGCGGCGTCGCCGTGACAGCGGACGCAGTCGACCCCTGCAATCAGACCGACGAGTTCCACGCCCTCGATGTCGCCGGCGCTGGTGTGGCAGCCGATGCAGGACGACAACTTATCGCCGACGACGAGCTCGCCGAAATGCTCCAGTTCCTGGCGCGGGGCGTGTTCGTCCGTGCCGGGGGTCAAATCGAGCAGGGCGGCCTCGCGGTCGGCCGAGGGTGCGTCGCCGCCGGCAGGTTCGTCAGTGTAGACCGACACCCGATGCTCGACGCCGATCGGTTCGCCGTGTTGGTCGGGGACGAGGGTCAAAAAGGTGACGGCCTGCAGGCCCGACCCCAAGGCGTAGTCGAGCGGGAAGCGGTCGGCGCCGAAGCGTGCCGGCAGACCGACCCACAAGCCGTCGGCGTCGCGGGTGTACTCGAAGACGGCGTTTCGGGAAGCGTCGGCGAAACGGCGCCCGGCCAGCCGCAGTCCGGCGGGCGACCGCGCGGCGGGGGTGAAGGTTCGGGAATGTCCGGACCGGGAATGGGCGGCGACGACGTCGGCATGGCAGTCGACGCACGACGCGCGAACGGCTTCCGCGGCGGCGGTCCGGACGGCCGGGTCGTCTCCGTCGACCAACGGCCCTTCGTCGTCGATTCGGCCGGCCGTCCACCAAACGGCCGTAGCGGCCACTACCAGCACCAACAAGACCGCCATCGGCGCTCGCGCCCCCGGGGGCGGCGTCGAGGGCGCCGGGTTTGGAGCTTCGTCGAGAGGACGGTCATCGAGCGCGTCCGACATGAAGGCTATTCCAAAACGGCGTTTCAGGCGGCTCGGCGCGTCGCTGGTTGAAGGAACGTGAAAACGGCGTCCGCGGCGGCGACGAATTCATCATAGCGGACGCGGGCGTCGAGGGGATAGGGTGATTCAAGAGGCGTGATGGGAAGGGCGGGGCGGTTAGCGGATCCAAAGCATTTTGAAGGCCGGTGAATCATCGCGTTCTGACCAGCGGTCAGCGGCGTCTTGCCAAACGTCGCGGAAAACTTGAGCTTCGTCTGGGTCGGTGGCACAGCATGAATGGGCTTTGGTCACGAGAAGTGCGTAACCGGGGGCGGGTTGCCAGTGAAAGTCGGAGAGGCAGTCGAGCAGAGCGTCCCAGTTGGCGCCGAAGTAGCTGGGGAAGTGAAAGGCGGCGGCAATCGCCGCGAGGAGGGAATCTTTGTCCGAGACGGTTGAACCATCAATCAAGGCAACCAACCATCCCGTTTCGTTCAGCTTGTCTACTACCGCTCGACGCTCACTTTCCCCAACATCCTCGCATTCAAGGATCGCAGGGGCGGCCTGATCTTTCAATTGGGCCAACAGCTCGTCGACGCGGTCTTGGTTCATGCTTAGCGGACCCGGACGAAAGTCTTGTAGTGGTCGCCGGTGTAGAACACTTCGCCGGCCTTGCCGATGATGATACGCTGCGGGCCGGGGAACGGGAAGCCGCTCATGCGGTGGTAGAACTCGCGATAGTACTGGCGATCAGTCTTGACCGGCAGTTTGCGTTCGCGGTTCTGGTGGATCGACCCGTCGTTGGTGGCGATCTTGGTGCCTTGACGGACGCGGTTGATGGTCGGGTTGACGTCCATCCGGCCGGTGTAGATCGTGCGGCCGAAGTCGACGACGCGGACGTTCGGGATGATCGGCAGCGTGCCGCGGACGGAGCTGATCTGCGGGTCGCCGAAACCTTGGGCCGAGGCCATCGCGGCCGAGGCCATCATCGCCACGACGGCCATGATCGAAGTCTTGCTGCGAATCATCGTTTGGACGTACGACACGGTGGAACCTCGTTCGTTATTGGAGACGTTCGTTTGCTTTTGTGTTTTGTTCGTCTGGTTCGGCCAAGCGACCGGTCGTCGTCAGGCTTCGCAACAAGGAACGCAGAAAAAGGCGAAGAAAGACAGCATTTCTTGGAGACGCCCACTATTTCTTTTTCTGTCCGGCCGTCGCTTGGATTGCGTTCTTTTGGGTCCGCTCCGTCGATTGCAGCCATTCGACGAAGCGGTCCCACAACGAGCGTTTTCCCACCGAACCACCGGCCAAGATCGGCAACGGCGGGAACCCCGCCCGCACCCATTCGACGGTGAGCGGCGGCAACGGTTCGTAGCCGAGCCGAGCCAGCCGCGGCGAGCGGAACGCGCATTCCTTCTCGAAGAGGTAGTGGCGGTTGTAGCCGTCGATGAGGCGGTTGGGGCCGTCCAGCGTCAAGTGGGCCGTGTACGCCGTCCAGCGTCGCTCGAACCGTTCCAGGCTTTGCGCCAACCGATGCAGAACTTGAGCGGGCCGGCCGTCGGCGAAGCGGCTGCATTGCTTTTCGACGCCGAAAACGATCTCGTTCAGTTTGTTCAAGGCGGCCTGGTCGTCGGCCGACAACGCCGCTTCAACCGCCGGGTTTTGGGCGACGAGCGCGTTCCAGGCCCGCAGGTGCAGACGGACGCCGTCGAACCAGCCGTCGCGATGCCGTTCGCACCGGTTCAGCACCCCTTGGAGGGCGTCCTGCACCGCCAGCGATCGGCGTAGATAGGCGGGGGTGTCGGCGATGCCCAGGAAGCCGCGGGTGACGCGCGACCAAGGGTCGTCGCCTGAAAAGGCCGCTTCTTCTTCCGACGGTTCGTCGGCGTCGCTCATGCTCGGATCAATGCCCCAGACCGAGGCCGTTCAACACGCCGCAGCCGACCTGGCCGTCGACGATGTGGAACATCGAGGGAAACCGTTCGTCCCAGCCGCGGTTGCCGGCCGGGCAGTACTGCCGGCCGTTCCCTTCAATGGCGGCGACGGTGGGAATGCGGGCGGACAGCTCGGCCGAGTGCAGAAACGACGCCCCCACGCAGGTCAAGTCTTGCACGCAGAGGAACAGGCCGTATTTCTGCGCCGCCGCCCCCATCAGTAGGGCGTCGGTGTGGCCTTTGCACGCCTTCAACGCGACCCCCGTGTAGCCGCGGTCGCGCGCCAGCAGCAGGCTTTCCAGGTCGACGAGCGATTCGTCGATGACCACCGGCTTCAGTTTCGCGGCTTCGTGCATGACGTGGTCGGGGTGGGACTTCAAGTCGCGGTGCGTCGGCTGTTCGACGTACTGGGTGCGGTCGTAGGCCGCCGGGGCGCCTTCCCGCACTTTAAGGAGAAACTCCAAAACGTAGTCGACGTTCGCGCACTTCTCGTTGAAGTCGAGCGAGTACCGCCAATCGGCCCGGCCGCCGGCGGGTTGCACTGCGGCCAGCACCCGTTCGACGGCCAGCACCCGGCTGACGTCCCACGCCAGGTCGTCGCCGTTCAGCTTGATTTTAAAGTGCGTCAGGCCGTTGAAGTCGGCCCACTCGCCCAGCGTTTCCGGTAGACCGTCGGCGATCGGCTTGACGACGTCGGCCGGGGTCAACGGGTCGAGCGCGCCGATCAGGTGGTAGAGCGGCATCCGGGCGACCGGCGTTCGGCGGGTGTAACGGTCGAGGTGTTCGCCCACGAAGTCGGCGTTGAGCCGCGTGGAAAGATCCCGTTCGACGAACTCGGCGGACAGGCCGTCGAAACTGTTAATGCGGTTCGCCTTGCCGAAGGCGTCGTGAAGGGCGGCGTCGGTCGGGCTGGCCGCCAGCAGCACCGCCAGCATCGGTG
>JBOFFD010000937.1:0-4080 GCA_051648425.1 Planctomycetia bacterium | reverse complement strand
ATCGGCACCGATCGTCAACTGATCGAACGCTTCAAGCTGCTGCTTCCCGAGAAGGACGATTTCAAGCTCGAAATCGCCCACAGCGGCTTTGAAGCCGGCATCCAGGCCGAAGCGTTCCACCCGGACGCCATCATCCTGGACCTCGGCATGGGTCGCAGCGAAGGGGTGCAGATCGCCGCCAACCTGAAAAGGAACCCGGCGTACGAATCGTGCATCATCCTCGCGTTGGCCAGCGAAGACGAAGAAGAACCCGATTCGCTGCTGTCGAACGGGTTCAACGAAGTTTTCAAGAAGCCGTTCGACCCCGCCCTCTTGGCGGAACGGCTTCGCACGCTGATTCGGCAGCGGAAGGATCTGCGCTGATCGACCGTCGGGCCGCACCGGCGGCCGCGACGCGGATCGGGCGATCTCGGCATGGACGCCGACCGTAACCCGCGCTCCGTTTCGCGTCCGCCCGTTCGCGCCCGGCGGGTCGGTGGCGCTTTCGACCTCGGGATCAACCCCGCGCGTCGACGGCGCCGGCCGATGTCCCGTTTGCGAACTCGGCTTCCCCGTCCCTCGACCGACGCCCGCACCCGTGGGCGTCGGCGGCGGGCGGGGATGCCGTTCGTTTCACGGCGACAGTCGATCGATGCTCCAACCGCCGTCGTCCCGCCGCGCGTACCGCAGGCGATCGTGCAGTCGGCTCGGCCGACCCTGCCAGAACTCAAGTTCCGTCGGAGCCAACCGGTAGCCGCCCCAGAACGGCGGCAACGGCACCACGCCGCCCGCGTACCGTTCCTTGGCCGCCGCCCAACTCGACTCCAGTTCCGCGCGACCCACCAGGGTGCTGCTCTGCCGCGACGACCACGCCCCCAGTTGGCTGTCAAGCGGTCGCTGGTGGAAGTACTCGTCCGACTCGGCCGCGCTCGTCTTCTCAACCGACCCGACGATGCGAATCTGCCGTTCCAAGCTCGGCCAAAAGAAGACCAGGGCCGCGTGCGGGTTCGCTTCCAGCTCGCCGCCTTTGCGGCTGTCGTAGTTGGTGAAGAAGACGAAGCCGCGCGGGTCGTAATGCTTTAATAGAACGATGCGGGCCGACGGCCTGCCGGCGGCGTCGGCGGTGGCCAGCGTCATGGCGTTCGGTTCGTCGACGCCGGCCGCCGCCGCCTCGCGAAACCAGCGGTCGAATTGACGAAACGGGTCGGCGTCGAGTTCCGCCTCCGTCAGCCCGGATTGGGTGTATTCTTTGCGTAGGTCGGCAATCGTCATCGTGGCGTAAATCCTGGGGCCGTCGTGTCGTTGGGAGGAGTTTAGGGCGCATGCCGCAGGCGCTCGGACAGTTGTCAATCCTTCGCCCTTCTCTAATATCTTTCCTCTGCGGTCGCCACTTCGCGGTGTTACGGTGCAGGGAGCATTCGATCGACGAGGACGATGGACATGGATCAGGAAGTGGCACTCCACCGCAGCGCCGACGGCTTGATCGGCGTTCCTTACCTTGCCGGTTACGAATGGCCGCTCGACGAGCAGTGCGGCATGGAAATCGGCGACCACCTGACTACCGTCGTCCGCTGTCGGTGGAACCGTCCCGACCGCTTCTTCTTCATGATCGCCAAGCAATACGTCGTCAAGCCCGACGAAGTCGTCGACGCCGAAACGTTGCTTAAAACCGTCTACGCCGACGGCTACCGCCGTTCGTTTCCCAAGATCCAGTACGACCTCGTCCACACCGTGCCGAAGCAGGGAGTCGCCTGGGTCGAAGCGGCCATGCAGATGCACCACCCGACGAAGGGGCTGGTCGCCAAGTTGGAGCGGGTCTACTGCATCGGCGCCGAAGTGCTGGTCGTCAGCATGGAGGGGCGTGTGCTCGACGTGAAGGCGGCGTTCAACAACGGCCACCGCTGGATGGACGAAACCCGCTTCGCCCGCCTCGGCTGGACCGGCCAGGGCGACGACCGCGAAACCGACGAGTTCCCGCCCGTAAAGACACCGGCCTCGCCGGCCCCCGTCGCCTGAGTCTTCCCCCTTCGCTCGACGGGAGTCCGCACCATGCCCGACGTCGTCCTCGGCAATCAAGTCCTCGCCGCCATGATTACCCCGGCCATCTTGATCACCGCCACCTCGCCGATGGTGCTTTCCGCGTCGCAGCGATTGGGCCGCATCGTCGACCGCGTCCGCGCCCTCATGGCCCTCGCCAAGGGCTTGAAGCCCGAAGACGCCGCGTTGAATCCTGAAATCCTCGAAGACCGCGCCCTCATCGTCTACCAGCTCGACGCCATGTCGCGGCGCGTGGTCCTGCTGCAAAACTCGCTGACCCTGCTCTACCTCGGCATCGGCCTTCTGGTCGCCTCCAGCCTGGGCATCGCCGCCTCCACCCTCGTCGGCCCAGGGTTGCAGTGGGTGCCCGTCGTCCTGGCGCTGGCCGGCGCGGCGTCGCTGTTGTCGGCCAGTCTCTTTCTGGTGCGCGAAGCGTGGCTGGCCGTCGGCTCGACGTTGCACGAACTCGCCTACACCCGCCGCGTCGTCGCGCGCTACACCGACCGCTTCGACGGCCCTTCCATCTAAACGACGGGTTTGTTTTTCCATTTCAGGAAATTCCAGTGGTGCGTCGCGCGCCGGTCGGTTACGCTGAATTCAATGTCGCCGTCGCGGCCTTCCCCGGCGTCCGCCGTCCCCGCGCGGACGGAACGGCCTGCGGGCGACCCAATAAGGGTTTCGGCCATGACGCCTCGACCGCCGTTCGTCTTCGACTTCCTTGAACCGCGCGACGTCCCCGCCCTGGCCGCCGAGCAGATCAGCGGCGGCCTCGCCCAACTGGTCGGCGTCGCTCACGCCACCGTAGCGAACGGCGGCGTGGTCTTCGCTTCGTCCGGTTCGCTCGACCCCTTCACCACCAGCGGCAGCGAGTTGCACGTCACCGACGGCACCGCCTCCGGCACCCGACTGCTGGTCGACGTCAAACCGGGCTATCAGGGCGGCGTCGGCGGGCCGTTCGTCCCGTTGAACGGCCTCGTCTTCTTCCCCGCCGACGACGGCTCCAACGGCCGCGAGCTGTGGCGCACCGACGGCACCGCCTCCGGCACCTTCCTCGTCAAAGACCTCAACCCCGGCGCCTACCCGAACAGCAGCCTGCCGAGCGACTTCGGCGTCGGCGGTCTCAAGCCCGCGGTCGCCGGCGGCTTCTTGTATTTCTCGGCCTCCGACGGCGAGCAGAACGAACTTTGGAAGACCGACGGCAGCACCGCCGGCACGACGCGCGCCGTCGATCTGAACGGCGCGAGCTCCTCCCTTCCCCGCGACATGACCGAAGTCGGCGGCCGGGTCTATTTCACCGCGTTGACGCCGCTGCTGCCGCCGGGCGACCGGGCCCTGCACGCCTACGACCCGATCGCCGACACGACGACCGTGCTCACCTTCACCAGCGACATGAATCCCCCCGTCCCCATCGGCGGGACGAACCTGGCCAACTCGGGCGGCACGTTGTACTTCTCGGCCCGACCGACCAACGACACCGCCGGCACGGAACTGTACAAGGCGGTCGCCGACGGCACGGTGACGCGGGTCGGCGATATCGCCGTCCCAATGCCCGGCAGGAACGACCGCAGTTCCTTCCCGCAAGGTCTGTTCGATTTCAACGGCGTGCTGCTCTTCACCGCCAGCGCCGGCGACGACAACTCCCGCGAACTCTACCGCGTGAATCCGACGACCGGCTTGCCGGAACTGCTTCTCGACGCCAGCCCGGCCGGCGTCGGCGACAGCCTCGCCGGCGTCTTCAACGGCTTCGTCGCCTTCAACGGCGCCGTCTACTTTGACGCCAACGACCCCGTGACCGGCGTCGAGCTGTGGCGCACCGACGGCACGCCGGCCGGCACCCGACTCGTCAAAGACGTGAAACCGGGCGCCGGCAGCGGCTTGACCGTCGACGATACGTTCCCCAACACTTTCACCGCCACGGCGGTCGACGGCTTCCTCTACTTCCCCGCCAACGACGGTTCGGCCGGCTTCGAGTTGTGGAAGACCGACGGCAGCGAAGCCGGCACCACCCTGGTCGACGACGTCAAAGCCGGCCCGCAGAGCAGCGACCCCTACGGCTTCGTGAAC
>JBOFFD010000936.1:0-5785 GCA_051648425.1 Planctomycetia bacterium | reverse complement strand
CGCCGCCGAGGTCGCCGGTGGTCGGCCGTTCGGCTGCTGGATACGATTCCCACGGTCGAGATTCCTGGGAAATCGCAATCGACGGGAGCGTGGCGGATGGCGGTCGAAATGGAAGTGGTGTACGAAGGGGGCTTGCACTGCCGAGCGACGCACGGGCCGTCGGGCGACGTCGTTTCGACCGACGCCCCGGTCGACAACGGCGGCAAAGGATCGGCTTTTTCGCCCACCGACCTCGTCGGCGCCTCGTTGGGCAGTTGCATGATGACGATCATGGGGAAGGTCGCCGAGCGCGACGACCTCGACGTCGTCGGGATGAAGGTCCGCGTCACCAAGGAGATGGTCCAACAGCCGGTGCGGCGCATCGGAAAACTGACGTTGGCGTTCACCGTGCCGAACGGTTCCACGCTCGACGCCGCCGCCCGGGCGAAGCTGGAAAGGGCGGCGTTGACCTGCCCGGTCCACCAAAGCCTGCATCCCGACGTGCAACTGGACGTGACGTTCGACTACGTCGACTGAATCGAAACCACGTCCGAGGCTGGCGAAAGAAGCGGTGTAAGAAACGCTCTCAAGAAACGCAGTCGGCCGGCCCCGGCGGCGGGGTCGGCCGATGTTCAAGATCTGAACGGCGGTCGCGTTACTTGGCCTGGGCGGCCGGGAACGACTTGTTGACCTGTTCGACGAACTTGGCGTCGTTCAGAACGTCGTAGTTGTGGACTTCCACCCGGGGGGCGGCGTCGAGGCTGGCGGTCGTCGCGTCGATCCGCGGCGTGATCTGGTTGTCGGAGGTCTGTTCCCAACGGATCGAGCTGTACGGAATAGCGACGAGCTTGTCGTCGGTGACCGTCGTTTCATGGTCGATCAGTGCGAACTGGACCTTGCCGGCGTTTGCGTCGACCGCCAGGTAGTCGATGGACGCCAGCGTGTCGCGGCCGTCGAGGTTGGTGACCTTGGAGCCGATGATTTTGGAGGCCAGCGTCCAACCCTTGGCGTCGGCGGGGGCCTTCACGCCGTAGAATTCGGCGTTGCGGCGCGACCAATCGGCGTCGTTCAGTTCGGCGTAGCCCGACAGTTTGACGATCGGCGCCAGATTCAGTTTCTCCACGGTCAGACCGGGGATCGTCACCATGACGGTGCGTTTGCCGTCATCGCCCTGGGCGGGGGTCATCTTGAGCTTCTGCGTGGGGAGGACCATATGGTTCTCGCCGACGCCCAGCACGCCGCCCTGGCCGAGGACGACGTAAGGCACCGAGCCGTCGCGAAGGACGACGAGATCCTTAATCTTCGCCAACGGTTCGCCGGCGTCGGTGGCGATGGTGGAACCGACGATCTGCGAGGAGCAGATGTAGGCCGACTTCTTCGATTCGTCGACGTTGGCGCGGGTTTTCGGATCCGCTTCATCGGCGGCCCGGACGGAGAACGCCGAGGAAAGAAGGATGACGGCGGCTGCGGCCGGTGAAGTGATGCGCATGGTGAAACTCCTAGGGACTTAGTCGTCGACGACATTTGTTTCGTCGATCACGACGGGACAGAGAGCAGTTGCCATGCCGATCGCCGATCGTTCGGCGCCGAGGCGGATCGAATTCGCGGATTTCGCGACGGAAGGAAAATCTGAAATTCGCGTAAGACGCCGTCGCCGGGGGGTTAAGAGCGTCGCGAGCCAATTCCGGGGCATTGCGAGAACGATGAACTCTTAACGAGGATCGATTGAAAATGCGACGCCGTCCGCGGTTTGGGAAGGAGCGTGCCGCGGATTGGGAACCACGCCGCTTCAATCCCGTCTCCAAGGCTCCCGCTATCCGCCGCGAAAGCGGAGGAAACAGCGAATTCGGAAGACGCGGCCGGTTCGTCGTTCAACAAGCGAAGGTATGGGATGCGCATTGCTCATTCAGATTTATGGAAGGAACCGGCGGCCAATCGTATAAAACCATGGTTGGGATGGGAAGACTGCTTCCCACGAAAAACATAAAACGTCGTGCGAGGTGACCTATGATGGCGCTGGCTTCTATTTCGACGCCGCCGGTCGGCGCGATCGCCGTCGCCGATGCGTCGTCGCCGACTCCTGTGAAACGCCGCGTGTTGATCGCCGACAAGGACGGCGCGACACGGAGTTGGTTCACGCGGATTCTGCAAGCCCACGGTTTGACGGTGGAAGCGGTCGCCGACGGCCGGTACGCGATCGACGCCTTGGTCGCGCGGCCGTTCAGCGTAGTCGTCGCCGATCTCAATCTGCCCCGGCTGTGCGGCATGGACCTCTTGCTGGAGGTTCAAAAACGATGCCTGCCCGTCGCGGTCGTCATCCTCACCGGCTTCGGCGAAATCTGCGACGCCGTCGAGGCGATGCGGCTCGGCGCCAGCGACGTCTTGACCAAGCCGATCGACGTCGACCGTCTGCGGCTCGTGATCTGCCGCGCGCTACGGGAACGCACCTTGCTCGACGAACTTTCGACGGCGCTAGGGCAACCGCACGGACGGTGCGCGTTTCACGACGTAGCCAGCAAAAGTCCACGGATGCGGGAGATCTACGAACTGGTCGGCAACGTCGGACGGACGACGGCGACGGTGTTGATCGAAGGCGAGACCGGAACCGGCAAGGAGGTGATCGCCCGCGCGATCCATGGGTCGTCGGTGAACCGTGAAGGCCTGATGGTCGCGGTCAACTGCGCCGGGTTGCCCGAAAACCTGCTGGAAAGCGAACTGTTCGGTCACGAGAAGGGATCGTTCACCAGCGCGGTCGCCCAGCGAAAGGGCCGTTTTGAACTCGCCGACCGCGGCACGCTGTTCCTCGACGAAATCGGCGACTTGCCCGCCTCGATGCAGGCCAAGCTGCTGCGCGTGCTTCAGGAGAGACGGTTCGAGCGAGTCGGCGGTTCAAAAGAGATCGAGGTCGACGTCCGGGTCGTGGCCGCGAGCAACCGCGACCTGCGGAAAATGGTGCAGGAAGGCAAGTTCCGTGAAGACCTGTACTATCGGCTCAACGTGGTCAAAATCAATATGCCGCCGTTGCGCGAGCGGACGGAAGACATCGTCCTTTTGGCGGAGCATTTCGCGCGGAAATACGCGCGGGCGGGTCGGCCGCCGGTTGCAGTCTCGCCCGAAGCGATGCGATTTCTGCTCGATTTCCACTGGCCCGGCAACATCCGGCAGTTGGAAAACGCCATCGAACGGGCGTGCGTCACGGCGAAGGATGGGATCCTCAAGCTGGACGACCTGCCGCACGAGCTGGCCGAGCCGGCGAAATTGAAAACGAACCGGGCGGTCGATCTCGCCAGGCCGTTGGCCGAGCAGGTCGAGGAAATCGTCGCCCGGTTCGAGTTGCGCTTCATCCGCAAGGCGTTGCGAAAGACGCACGGCAACATCGAACGTTGCGCCAAGATCAGCGGCATGTCGCGGCGCACCATCAGCGACAAACTGGCGAAGTACAAGATAGAAAAGACGGATTACAAGACGTAGAGGCGGTGCGCCGCATGGATGAAGCGTCGCCGCGCCGGCGGCGTCAAAGAGAGTCGGCGCCGGGCGACTGGCCGGAGTTGATGGCGTCGAGGCGCTTCGCCACGTCTTTGTAAGAGTAGTCGACCGCGGCGATCTCGTTGTAGAAGTCGGTGGCGGCCGTCATATCCTGCCGTTCCTCGGCGAGTCGGGCGCGATAGTACAGCACCTGTTTGCGAGCGTCTTCGTCGTTCTTCGGGACGGCGTCGGCGGCGTCGACGAGATTCTTCTCGGCCAACGACAGGTTTCGCTTCTGCCAGAAGGCGATTCCCAGCCACATCAACGCTTCCCAACGGCGGGCCGAGTCGTTGCGGCCCTGTTGCAGCGCGCGGATCGCTTCGTCGAACTGTTTCGCCTTCAGATGCCGAACGCCCAGTTCAAAGAACGCTGCGAAGTCTTGGTTGTTCTGATCGGTGCGGAAGCGGTAGAGTTCGATCTCGCGGCGGTGTAGGTCCGCGCTGAAACCCTTCATCTGCTGGTCGAGCCGTTTCGCCTGCTCGGCGTAGCTGTTGGAGGTCTTGTCGAGCTTGGCGAACTGGTCGCGGACGTGGGCGACGTTCTTCTTGACGGCTTCGATCTCGCAGTCCATCAGTTTGACTTTGACTTCCGGATCGGCCGTGCCGGCGGCGACCGCCTTGCGATACGTTTCGACCGCCTTGTCGTTCTGCCCCTGGCGTTTGTAGACGTCGGCGAGTTGGATGTAGGCGTCGGGGTTGGCGGCGTCGGACTCGCACCGGGCGACGAGTTGGTCGATTTCCCGTTTGGCCCGCTTTTCGGGGGTGTCGGCGCCGCCTTCGGTCGGGCCGCCCTGGCCGGTCGGCCGGCGCAGCAGGCTTTCCGGATTGTTGTTGCCGCCGCCGGCGCCCTGTTCATAACCCGTCGACGCGAGCGTCTGGTTGGCTTCCATCTGCCGCATCCGCATGGCGACCTTGTGGTCGTCCGGGTCGATCTTCTTAACCAACTCCAGAACCTTCAACGCCTTGGGGAACTGCTTGGCGGCTTCGTAGGCGTCGGCCAAGAGCCGGAAGTTGTCGGCGTTGTCCCGCGTCGTTTCGACCGCCCGTTCCATCACCCAGACGGCGACATCGGGCATGTCCAGCTCAAGGCAGGCGTTGGCGATTTCGTACTGCAGCGACGAATCCCACGGATTGACTTTCAGCCCTTCCTCGGCCGCGACGATGACTTCGTCCCACTTCTTCCGAACCTTCAACTGCTTGACGTTGAGCTTCGAGCCTTGCATGCGCAGCGACGCCATCGTCGCGCCGGTCTTGTTGTCGTTGTACTTTTTGTACTCGGCCCCGCGCAGCGACTGACGGTAAAGCACCTTTTCCGGCTGCAGCTTGGTCGCCTGAAGAAACATTTCGATGGCGTAGTCGAACTGGCCCTTGTTGAACGAATCGCTGCCGCGTTTGAAGCAGTCGGCGGCGATTTTCGCTTTATTGTCGTTGTCCGACGCCATGAATGAAACCGCCTATTGCGTGGGTTGGGAACTCGACGGCCGACGAAGGAACCGGACGGCGGATCATCGCGGAACCGCGCCGCCCCATCTTCGTCGCCCGATAGGTCAGTTTACGTCGCGCCGACGTCCAATGGTAGCGGCCGCGCGAGTTCCCTCGGCCCGAAAACGACCGCGACGGCGGACCAAGGCCCGCCGTCGCGTTTTTTCGGGTGAACGGACGGGCGCCGGTTACGGCAGCACGACGCCGGAGATCGTCAGTTCAACCGGTTCTTCGTCGGTCATGGTCGTGCGAAGCAGCAGCTTGCGGTCGACCTTGCCCGCTTCGGCCGGCTCGAACGACACATTCACGATGTGGACGGTGCGGTCGCCTTCCGACGCCTGAACGATCATGTTCGTCGCGTCGCCCACCACCGACTGCATGGTGAACGGCTTCTCGCCCTTCACGACGATTCGGCGGGTGACTTTCGACCCGACGCGGATTTGACCGAAGTCGATGTTCGACGGCGACGCCACCAGCGCGGGTTGAATCGTGGCGGTCGCGTTCAGCGACAGCGCCGGCGACGACGGGTCGTTGGTCGACAGCAGCAGGGTTTCCTCAACGACGCCGGCGGGCGCGTCCTTCGGCAGCTCGACCGTCAAACTGTAGCCGACCCGGCCCGTCTCACGGTACTTCTGTTCCAGCTTGGTGCGGAACTTGGAAGGGGCGGTCTGCTCGCGAACCTCCAGCGCCAAGCCGCCGGCGTATTCCACGTCGATCACCTTCGTGGCGCCGGCGCCGCGGGCGACCACGCCGAAGTCGGCTTGGCCCGGGTTCAACACGATGTCCTGCCGGCTGAAGCC
>JBOFFD010000935.1:0-2881 GCA_051648425.1 Planctomycetia bacterium | reverse complement strand
TCGTCGGTCTAGCGCTGGGGGAGCCGAGCCGACTGTTGGAACGGGGCGTCACGACCACGGCGGTCTTGGGGTTCGTCTATTTGACGATCGCCGGCTCGCTCATCACGTTTCCGGTGTATACGTGGCTGCTGAAGGTGGCACCGCCGGCGTTGGTCGGCACGTATGCGTTCGTGAATCCGCTGGTGGCGGTGACGTTGGGGGTCAGCCTCGACGGCGAGCGGTTCGACGCGACGGCGGTCGGCGCCGGGCTGCTGGTGTTGACGGCGGTGGCCCTAGTCGCTTGGGGACGCAAGACGCCGACTGTTGTGCAAGAAACGAAGGAAGCCGTCGTGGAAGACGGCTCCCGTTGAAACCTTACTGACGATCGGGCGTCACTCCGCCGGCGGCGCGTCGCCCGGTTCGTCGTCTTTTTTGCGATCTTCCAGCAGCCGCTTGAGATCGGAGAACGACTTCAAGTCTTTGTTGCCGGGTTCCGGCTCGGCGCCGGACTTCGGCTTCTGCGGGCCTTTGGTGAGGGCCTTCGATTTCATGACCGGCAGTTCGCTTTTACGCTGCATGTTGCCGCCGGGACCGCCGCGACCGCCGCCGCCGCCAGGACGACCGCCGCCAGGACGACCGCCGCCGCGCTGCATGCCGCCACCGCGCTGCATACCACCGCCGCCGCCGGGCGGACCGCCTTGACCCATCGGTGGACGGTCGCCGCGCGGCGGGCCGTCGGGACGAGGGGCGCGTGGCGGACGATGGTCGGTCGTCGGCGCGGCGCCGGCTTCGCCGGAGTTTTGCGGCGGACCGCCGTCGTTCGGACCGCGACCTTCGCCGCGCGGCCGACCGCCGCGCCGGCCGCCGCGACCGCGCCGCGGTTCCGACGATTCCGGCGGCGTGCCCGGCGGAATCATCGTCAGCGACACCCGCGACCGCTCGGCGTCGACGCCCAACACCCAAGCCGTCACCACTTGACCCAGTGCGACGGCGTCGTGCGGGTCGCGAACGTAGCGGTTGGCGATTTGGCTGATGTGAACCAAGCCGCTGTTTTTCAGACCGATGTCGATGAAGACGCCGAACTCGACGATGTTCAGCACCGTGCCGTGGACTTCAAAACCGGCGACCAAGTCTTCCAGCTTCACCGGGCGCTTGCGCAGCACCGGGGCCGGGAAGTCGGCGCGGAAATCGCGGCCGGGGTTGCACAGGAGGAAGAACAGGTCGACGACCGCCGCCGGGTGGCTGTTAAGCGCCACGGCCGCCGCTTCAACGTCGACCGCTTCGCATTTCTCGATCAGCGTCGGCCACTGTTCGGGATCGACCAGCATCGCGGGCGTCGCGCCGGCGGTTTCGAGCAGCTTCCGCGCCATCTCGTACTGGTCGGGGTGAATCCAGGTCTGATCGAGCGGTTCGTCGCCACCGGCCACCTTGACGAAGCCGGCCGCCTGAGTGAACGCGGCGGGCGTCATGCCGGGCAGCTCGGCCAACGCGGCCCGCGTCTTGTACGGGCCGTGCGTCTTACGGTGCTCGACGATCTGCTGCGCCCGCAGCATGTTAAGACCGGCGACGAACGACAATTCAGAAGCCGTCGCCGTGTTCAGATCGACGCCGACCAAGTTGACGCAGCTTTCGACCACGTCGTGCAGGGTGCGCTTCAGATACTGCGGGTTGACTTCGCCCTGGTGCGGACCGACGTTCAGATTGACCGGGTCGACCTTCACCAATTCACGAAGCGGATCGAGCAGCCGACGGCCGATTGACGCCGCCGTGCGATAGGCGGGGTCGAGTTCGGGGTGTTCGTCGCGGCCGATGGTGCTGGTGGCGTAGGCGGTCGCCGGCGCCTGCGGCAACACCGAGTACGACGCGTCGGGCAGCGCTTCGGCGATCAGTTCCGCGATCATGTCTTCGGTTTCACGGCACGCGACGCCGTTGCCGATGGCCAGGATGCTGATGCCGTATCGGCCGCAGAGGTCGGCGAAGATTTTCTTCGCGCGGTCGCGGCGGGTGGTCTGCGGCGGCGGCCGTTGGCCGGGTTCGCCGTCGGCGGGCGGGGTCCACTCGGAGAGGGCGTCGCCTTCCTCTTCCTCGTCGTCCTCGTCGTCGTCTTCCTCGTCATGCTCGTCGTCGGCGACTTCCGACGGCGCTTCGGCGACCGGCGCCGGTTCAGCGACGGGCGCCGGTTCAGCGACGGGCGCCGGTTCAGCGGCGGAAGCCGGTTCAGCGGCGGAAGCCGGTTCCGGCGACGCTTCGGCGGCAGCCTCGGCCAGCGCTTCCGCGACCGGTTCGGACGCGGGCGTCGGTTCGACCGGTTCGGAAGCCGGCGTCGGTTCGGTCGGCGTCGGCTCACCTTCGTCGTGCGGAATCGATCGGAAGTGCGCCTTCGCCGTGACCGGTGGCGGCATTTCTTCGTTGGGATCCGCCGGCTTCTCGCCGTTGTTCGACTCGACCTGGGTTTCTTCTTGAACGGCCGGCGTCGCGTCCACCGTTTCCGCCAGCGGCGCGGCTACCGTATCCGCCGGAGGCGCGGCTTCCGCTACGACCGGCGCGGGGGCCGATTCGGCGGGGGCGTCCGATGTGTCGGCGGGAACGCTCGACGTGTCGGCGAACGCGTCCGCAACCGACGGTGCGTCGCCTTCCGCAGTGGCGGAGGCGGGCGAACCTTCAACGCCGACCATCGGAAGGACGGGCTTCTTTTTCTTCTTCTTTTTCTTCTTCCGCTTCGAGTGCGGATAGACGATGCCGTGCTCCAACACCTTGCCCGAGGGGTCGAGGACGGTGAAGATGCAGCCGGTGCGGAAGCCTGGATCGATGGCCAGAATCGGGCCGGGTTCGACGCCGCGCTGCAGCAGGATGGTGCGCAGGTTGCGGGCGAAGGTGTCGGCGGCGTGACGCTCGGCGGCTT
>JBOFFD010000934.1:0-3781 GCA_051648425.1 Planctomycetia bacterium | reverse complement strand
GGCTGGCCGAGGGCATGGCTGTTTTCACGCCCGAAGAAGCCGCCGCGCACCGCGCCAAACTTCTTACCTTTCAGAACCCCGACGGCGGCTTCCGCGGCCGCGATACTTCCAGCGACGTCTATTACACCAGTTTCGCCATCCGCGGGCTGGCCCTCTTAGACGGCCTCGACGAACACGTCTGCCGTCGCGCCGCCGACTACCTCCGCCCGAAGTTCGATCGGCCGTTGGCGTTGGTCGACGTCGTCAGTCTGTTCTACTCGGCGTTGCACGTTCAACTCGCCGGCGGCGAAGATCTCTTCGGCGCCTGGGCCGCCGACTGGCCCGACCGCCTGGCCGCCATGCTCGAAACCTACCGCGTCGCCGACGGCGGCTACGCCAAGACGCACGAAGGCGCCTCCGGCAGCACGTACAACAGCTTCTTAGTGGTGCTGTGTCAGCAGCTTTTGGGAAAGCCGACGCCCGACGCCGACGCCTTGATCCAGTTCTTACACTCGCGCCGCCGCGACGACGGCGGCTTCGTCGAAATCCGTCCGATGCGCCGCGGCGGCACCAACCCCACCGCCGCCGCCGTCGCCGTGCTGAAAATCTTCCACGCCGTCGACGAAACCGTCGTCGAAGACGTCCGCCGCTTCTTAAAACAAGTGGTCGACCGCGACGGCGGCGGCTTCCTGGCGAACACGCAGATTCCCATTTGCGACCTGTTGTCGACCTTCACCGGCGTCGTCACCGCCCGCGACCTCGGCCTCTTGGACGTCCTCGACCGACCAAAGGCGCTGGCGTTCGCCCGCTCGCTGGCCCAACCCGACGGCGGCTTCCTGGCCGCCGCCTGGGACCGCGAAGTCGACCCCGAATACACCTTCTACGGCCTGGGAACCCTCGCGCTCCTGGCCGGCGACGACTAAGATTCGATGCTTCAGCCCTGAAAGGGCGGCCCTCCGCCAGCCCAGGGCGACGCCCTGGGGGTAAGACGAAATTGACCCATGAAGCCCTGTAAGGGCGCGACGATCGTACGCCGAGGGCGACGGCGTTCGTTCGGTTGACGTCGATCCCAACCGTCGTGGCGCCCTTTCAGGGCTTTCCAAAAGGTTGGGGTCGCGGTTCCCAGGGCGTCGCCCTGGGCTGTAAGAGGGCCGCCCTTTCAGGGCTAAGACGAAGTCACGAACCGCATCGGCGACCCGAGAACCAAGGACTCCGCGCATGTACCTGCGAATGACCAAGCGGTTCCTCTTTGAACTCGACCAGCGCCACCTGTGGAACCTGGCGATGAACGCCGGCCTCCGCGGCATGCGCTCGGTGCAGCGCTTCAAGCAGCGCCTCCGCCGCGGCGAATATTTTCCGCCGGTCTTATTCATTTCGATCATCAACAGTTGCAACCTGCGCTGCCAAGGCTGTTGGGTCGACGTCGCCGCCAAACAGCAGAAGCTCGAACTCGACGCCGTCGACAAACTCATCGGCGAAGCGAAAAAGATGGGCAACAGCATCTTCGGCATCCTCGGCGGCGAGCCGTTCATGCACCCCGAAATTCTCGAAATCTTCGGCCGACACCGCGACTGTTACTTCCAGGTGTTCACCAACGGCCATTTCATCACCGACGACGTGGCGCGCGAATTACGCCGCCTGGGCAACGTCACGCCGCTCGTGAGCGTCGAAGGCAGTGAAATCGTCAGCGACGAACGCCGCGGCCGGCCGGGCGTGTACAGTAAGACGATGGCCGGCCTGGAAAACTGTCTGAAACACAAGCTGTTCACCGGCGTCTGCACCAGCGTCTGTCGGACCAACTTCGACGACATGGTGCAGGAAAAGTGGCTCGACCGCCTGATTGAAATGGGCGTGTTCTATTCCTGGTTCCACGTCTTCCGCCCGGTCGGCCCGCTCGCCAACCCCGATCTCACCCTCACCATCGAACAGCAGAAGAAAGTCAGACGGTTCGTCGTCGAGATGCGGGTGAAGAAGCCGATCATCATCGTCGACGCCTACTACGACGGCGAAGGCAAGGCGCTTTGCCCGGCCGCCACCGGCTTCAGCCACCATGTCAATCCGTGGGGCGACGTCGAACCGTGCCCGATCATTCAGTTCGCCAAGGAGTCGGTCTTCGACGAGCGCGGCCTGCGCCGCACCTTCGCCGAGTCGGCGTTCCTGAAGGATTTTCGCGAAACCGCCGCCGCCGCCGGCCGCGGCTGCATCGTCATGGAACGGCCCGACCTCTTGAAAAACCTCGTGGAACGCCACGGCGCCCGCGACACCACCGCCCGCCAGCAGGCGCTGGCCGAACTTTCGGCGATGACCTCGCACCCGTCGCAGGCGGAAGCCGTCGGCGGCGACCCGGTCCCGGAGAAAAGCTGGGCGTACCGCCTGGCGAAAAAATTCTTCTTCAACGACTTCGGCGCCTACGACGCCGTCCGCCGCCATGCGGAAACCACGGTCTAAGACGGACCGCCGCGGCGGCATTCCGAATGTAGGGCGGAACTCTGGTCCGCCAGAAATCCGCTTCGGAAAAGACTCAACCGGGGACTGTCGTCCCCGGTTCGGTCCGGCTGAAAGTAAGATGCTAGATGACTCCGATCGACGCTTCGCCCGACGACCTGCCGGCGGTCTTAGGCGGGCCGGCGGTTTTTCCCGACGGTCCCCCGCGCTGGCCGCCCGCGGACGGGCCGGCGGCGGCCGCCGTCGCGGCGGCGCTGGCCGACGGCTCTTGGAGCCTGTACCACGGGCCGCACGTCCCCGGCTTCACCCATCTGCTGGCCGAGCACCACGGCGTCGCCCACGTCCAGCTTGTCGCCAGCGGCACCGCCGCCGTCGAATTGGCGCTGCGGGCGACCAACCTCCGGCCGGGCGACGAAGTGCTGCTCGCCGCCTACGACTACGTCGCCAACTTCAACACCCTCGTCTTACTCGGCGTCACTCCGGTCTTAATCGACGTTCGGCCCGACGCCCCCGTCTTAGACGCCGATCGGTTGGCGGACGCCGTCGGCGGCAAGACCCGCGGCGTCTTCGCCACGCACCTGCACGGCGCGCTGGTCGACATGGCGGCGGTGCGGGCGTTCGCCGACGCGCGGGGGCTGTGGGTGCTGGAAGACGCCGCCCAGACGCCGGGGGCGACGGTGCAAGGGCGGCCGGCGGGCGCGTGGGGCGACGTCGGCGTCCTCAGTTTCGGCGGCAGCAAGCTGGTGGCGGCCGGTCGGGGCGGCGCGGTGCTGACCGATTCCGACGAAGCGTTCCAACGGCTGAAACTGTACCAGCATCGCGGGAACGACGCCTACCCGCTGTCGGAACTGCAAGCCGTCGCCGCCGCGCCGCAGTGGCGCGGCCTGGCCGCCGCCAACGCCGTCCGCGCGGCCAACGCCGTCCGTCTTAGTGCGGCGCTGGCGCCGCTCGGACTGACGCCGATCGCCGACCCGCCGCCGGCGTCTGAATCGGCGTATTACAAACTCGGTTTCTACTACGACGAGGCCCGTTTCGCCGGTCTTAGTCGCGAGGCTTTCTGCGCCGCCATGCGTTGTGAAGCGGCGGCCGTCGACCCCGGCTTCGCGGCGTTGCACCGTTGCCGTTCGTCGCGGCGGTTCCGCGCCGCCGGCGAACTGAAACAGGCCGACCGCGTCCACCGCGAAATGATCGTCCTGCACCATCCGATCTTATCGCGGCCGTGGTCTGAAACGGAAGGCGTGGCGGTCGCCGTCTCTAAGATCCAGCGATGCGCGGCCGAGATTCGTGACCGAGGAGCGGACGTCCGCTCATAGCCCGCCGCGCGAGCAAGGGATTCCGGCTCCGATCGCGGAAGGAA
>JBOFFD010000933.1:0-1619 GCA_051648425.1 Planctomycetia bacterium | reverse complement strand
GCCGCCGGCCAGTCGTTTCAGACCCTCAATCTGAATCAGAAGGTGTATTACCATCGGCTGGGGACGGTTCAGTCCGACGACGTCTTAGTCTACGAACGGCCCGACGAACCGACCTGGGGCTTCTCGCCGAAGGTGACCGAGGACGGCCGGTATCTCATCCTCTCCATTTGGAAGGGGACCGACCACAAATACCGCGTGCTGACGCGCGATCTTACCGAACCGTACGCCGCCCCCGTCGCACTGGTCGACGAGTTCGCCAACGACTACGGCTTCATCGGCAACGACGGGCCGGTCTTCTACTTCGTCACCGACCGGGACGCCCCCCGGCGGCGGATCGTGGCGATCGACCGCCGGAAGCCGCAACCGGAACACTGGCGCGAACTGGCGCCGCAACGAGAGGAAACGCTCACCGGCTGCGACTTGGTCGGCAACCTGTTCTTCGCCGGCTATCTGAAAGACGCCGTCACGCAGATCCGCCTGCACCGAGTCGACGGGTCTTTCGTCCGCGACGTGGAGTTTCCCGGCATCGGCTCGGCCGGCGGCTTCAACGGCCGGCGGACCGATACGGAAACCTTCTACACTTTTTCGAGTTTCGCCGTGCCGCCGGCGGTGTACCGCTACGACGTCGTCGCCGGCGAATCGACGCTGCTGCGGCGGGCGGCCGTCGACTGCGATCCCGACGCCTTCGTCACCAAGCAGGTGTTCTACAAAAGTAAAGACGGCGCCCGCGTGCCGATGTTTCTGACCCACCGCAAGGATCTGAAACTCGATGGGACGAATCCGACGCTGCTGTACGGCTACGGCGGCTTCAACATCGCGCAGACGCCGGGCTTTTCGGTCGGACGGCTGGCATGGATGGAAATGGGCGGCGTGCTGGCGGTGGCGAACCTGCGCGGCGGCGGCGAGTACGGCGAGGCGTGGCACGAAGCGGGTAAGAAGGCGAACAAACAAAACGTGTTCGACGACTTCATCGCCGCCGCCGAGTGGTTGATTGAAAACAAATACACCAGCCCGGCGAAGCTGGCGATTCAAGGCGGCAGCAACGGCGGCCTGCTGGTCGGGGCGGCGGTGACGCAGCGTCCCGAACTGTTCGGTGCGGCGTTGCCGGCGGTCGGCGTCATGGACATGCTGCGGTTCCACAAGTTCACCGCCGGCCGGTTTTGGGTCGACGAATACGGCTCGGCCGACGACGCCGCCGCGTTCCCCGTTCTGAAGGCGTACTCACCGTATCACAACGTGAAGGAAGGTTCGCACTACCCGGCCGTCTTAGTCACGACCGCCGACACCGACGACCGCGTCGTGCCCGGCCACAGCTTTAAGTTCGCGGCGGCGATGCAGCACGCCCAAGAAGGCGACGCCCCGGTGCTGCTGCGCGTCGAAACCCGCGCGGGCCACGGGGCGGGCAAACCGACGGCGAAGGTCATCGACGAAACCGCCGACGTTTGGGCCTTCCTGGCCGACCGCTTCGGCATGAAGCCGTCGGTTATTACGCCGGCACGGATGTAAGTCGGTAAGTTTTCGATCGCGACCGGTTTCCTATAATACTTCGCGGCGAGCGGGGTTCAACACCGGGAGGTGCATCGTGCAAGACGAGTATCAAGATCCGCGCGGCTATTCCG
>JBOFFD010000932.1:0-6276 GCA_051648425.1 Planctomycetia bacterium | reverse complement strand
AGAAGGTCGACGAACTTAGGCCGCTGCGCGACCGCGACGACCTCGTGCTGTGGCTGAACGTCGAAGGGTTGGGCGACGTCGAAACGATCATGGCGCTGGGGACGATGTTCAATCTCCACCCGCTGGCGCTCGAAGACGTCTTGAACGTGCAGCAGCGTCCCAAGGTCGACGACTACGGCGACCAGTTGTTCATCGTCCTGCGAATGGCGCTAAAGATCGCCGCGGCGGAACCGGCCGGAGTCAAACGCGCCTGCCTTGAAATTCAGATGGAACAGCTCAGCATCTTCATGGGGAAACGCTTCCTTCTTACCTTCCAGTTGGAAGACCGTCCCGGCGACGCGCTCGACCCGGTGCGCGACCGCCTGCGCCGCGGCATCGGCCGGATTCGAGCGGCCGGCAGCGACTACTTGACCTACGCGGTGGTCGACGCCGTCGTCGACGCGTACTTCCCGTTGATCGAGGAATACGGCAACGTCCTTGACCAATTGGAGGACGACGTCCTGCTCGACCCCGGGCCGGCGACGATTCAGACTTTGCACCGGGTGAAGCGGGATCTCTTAAGCCTAAGACGAGCCTTGTGGCCGATGCGCGACGCCGTCGGCTCGCTGCTGCGCGACGAGAAGGACCTCTTCACCCCGGAGACGCTGTTGCATTTCCGCGACGCCTACGACCACCTTCTGCGGCTGTTGGACTTCTTGGAAACCGACCGCGAGCTGTGCGCCGACCTGCTCGATCTTTACCTGTCGTCGATCAGTCAGCGCATGAACGAAATCATGAAAGTGCTGACGGTCATCGCCACCATCTTCATTCCACTGACGTTCATTTCGAGCGTATACGGCATGAATTTCAGTACGGTTCAGTCGCCGTGGAACATGCCGGAACTGAATTGGTACTTCGGCTACCCGGCGTGTCTGGCGTTGATGACGGCGACGGGGCTGGGAATGATCGGATACTTTTGGCGGATCGGATGGTTGGCGCCGATGCCGAAGCCGCATCAGCACGCGCAGGGGCCGGACGAGACCGGACCGAGTTGGGCGCCGGGCGCGGCGTCGCTGAAGCCGCCGACGCCCCACGGCGAGCGGAAACCGTTCGAGCCGATGCGGTCTGATTGACGAGTCCGACGGTCCACGGTACAAGCGACGGTCGCCGACGCGGCCTCGGTCGGCCCGCGCCGACTTTCAGCGGCGCGGTCGGCCGGAGACCGCTTCCATGAATCGTCGAATCCTCCCGCGATTTCTCTGCCTATTGGCGACGAGCGCGTTTTCATGCGCCATGGCGGTCCCGTCGGCCGACGCCGGTTCGCCCCAACCGCCGGCTTCGGTGGGAGTCGCGCCGGCGGCCGCCGCCGCGCCACCGACGACTTCCGCCGCGGCAACGGCGGCGGAACTCGCCGTTGACGAAGTCGAACGGCGGATCGCCCGCGTCAAAGAGGCCGAGGGTGTTGACGATGCGGTGCGGAAGAAATGCATCGACCGTTTGCAACAGTCGATCGATCGACTGACACAGGCGGCCGCCCTGAAGGCGAAGGCGGCCGAGTTCGACGCCGGCCGCAAGTCCGCAGACGACCGTTCGGCGGAATTGAAAGCGAAGGCGTCGACGCCGACGGTGAAGCCGATCGTCCCTGACCGCCCACTTCGCGAGTTGGAAAAATTGCTCGTCGAGGCGAAGGAGGAATCGACGGCCGCCGAGAAAGAGTTCGCCCGGTGGGAGGCCGAACCGAAACGGCGTTTGGAACGCCGCGCGGAACTGCCCGGCCTGGAAAAGGCGTCGCGGGACCTGCTGGCGGATATCAACACCGAATTGGCCGCGCCGGGGGTGGAATCGGAGGCCGTCGAAGCCCGCGCCCGGATGACGCTGCTGACCGCCCGCAAGCTGCTGCGGTTGGCGGAACTGGCGGCCTACGAGAAGGAACGGCAATCCTACGACGCGACCGGCGACCTCTTGGACGATGAAATGGACGCCGCCCGCCGTCGGCTTGACGCCGCTCGGTCCCAGACGAAAACACTGCACGCAGCGGTGCAGAAGTCCCGCGACGCCGAAGTCGACGCGCAAGCGACGGCCGCCCGCGCTGCGGCCGCCACCGCCCACCCCGCCGTCGTGCAGTTGGCCGCCGACAACGCCGCGATCGCCGAGCGTCGCGCCCAGAGCGACGCGCCGTCGCGGCAGTTGGAAGGTTTGTCGCGGCGGTGCGACGCGGTCGAAACGCAGCGGCGGACCATCGCCGAGGACTTGGCGCGGCTGAAGAACCGGGTCGAACGGACTGGACGCAGCAACGCGCTGGGCCTCCTACTGCGGAAGGAACTGTCGCGGCTGCCGGACCATCGGCAGGCGACCGCCGACGTGCAACGCACGCACGACAAGCTGGAGGAAGTACAGACGGAGGCGGCGGGCGTCGACGAAGAACGGGCGGCGCTGCGCGACCTCGACGCTCGGGTCGAAGCGGTGGCCGCCGACCTGGCGGCCGATCCCAACGTCAATCCGGTGGAACTCGATTACATCGCCGCGACGTTCGTGCGTCCGCTGCTTGAAACCCGCCGGCAGATGTTGTCTGATCTTTCCAGCGACTACGACGAACAAGTGAATCGTCTCTTAGATCTCGAGCAGCACCAACGGGTGCTGGTGGAAGCGGCGGACGAATCGCGCCGCTACATCGCGGAAAAAATTCTTTGGGTGCGGACGACCGGTCTACTTGCATGGTCCGACTTGCCGGAAGCGTTTTCCTCACTCGCGTCCTTGGCGCGGGTCGAACCGTGGCGGGCCGTCGGCGCGACGCTCCGCGACGATTTCCTTACGGAATCGGCCCTCTGGGTGTCGTTCCTGATCGTTTGGACGTCGTGGCTGGTGGTGCAGGGGAGGGTGCGTCGACGGCTGGCCGACGTGGGCGAAATCGCCCGCTCGCGGTACGCGAACGCCTACTCGCCGACAATGGAAGCCGCGTTTCTTACGGCGGCGGCGGCGGCCGTTTGGCCGGCGCTGGCGTTCTTCGTCGGCTGGCGGCTCAATACGTCGGTCGGGTCCGCCGGTTTCGCGGCCGCCGTTGGGGTCGCCCTGCAACGGGTGGCGATGATGGGCTTGTTCGCCGGCCTGTTTCGCCA
Source organism: Planctomycetia bacterium (assembly GCA_051648425.1). Taxonomy (GTDB): domain Bacteria; phylum Planctomycetota; class Planctomycetia; order Kolteriales; family Kolteriaceae; genus JBOFFD01. The sequence goes on along the minus strand of JBOFFD010000932.1, from coordinate 3,181 downwards.
GGTTTGTCGACCGTTGGGTTTGGCCGACGCCCACTTCAACTTTCGACCGACTTCCCTCCAGTCGCTGCGCCGCACCCTGCGCTGTTTGATCTTCGCGGGTCTGCCGATCGTTTTCCTGGTCGTCCTCTTCGAGCACTGGGATCCTGAGAACCATCGCGCCGTCGCGCGGTTGACGCTCGTCGCCGCGCAGTTGTTGTTGTCGATCGTGTTGGCCTACACGTTCCACCCGCGCTCGCCGCTGCTGTATGAGTTCTTAGCAACGGATAAGACGAGTTGGTCGTACCGATTCCGCTACGTTTGGTACGTCGTGGCGGTGGCGGGGCCGGCGGCGTTGGCCGGCGTCGCGCTCTTCGGCTACACCTACACGTCGTTGGAACTGACCCGCCGGCTGCAAGCGTCGGTTTGGCTCTGCCTCGGCCTGGGACTGGTCCACCTCTTCCTTCTTCGCTGGCTGCTGCTGGCTCGACGGCGCATCGCCCTGCAACGGGCCCGCGACCGCCGGGCGGCGTTGCAGGCGAACTCGGAAGCCTCGACGACGGGCGGCGTCGCGCCGACGCCGCCGGAGAATCCGTGCGATCTGAACGCCGTCAGCGGTCAAACCCGGCAGTTGATCGTGACGTCGCTGGCGTCGGCGGCGCTCTTAGGAATTTGGTTGACGTGGATCGACGTCACGCCGGCGCTGGGCGTCCTCGACCGCGTTCCGCTTTGGACCACCAGCAGCACCTCGACGGAGTCGATTCAACAGCCCGACGGCTCGGTGAAGATTCAGACCAACGACGACGTGGTTCCGGTCACGTTGAACGATCTGCTGTTCGCGGTCGGCGTGTTGGCGCTCATGGTGTTGGCGGTGAAGAACGTTCCGGGGTGCCTGGAAATCGCGGTGCTGCCGCATCTGCCGCTCGACGCCGGCGGCCGGTACGCGGTGGCGACGTTGTCGCGCTACGCGATAACGATCGTCGGCGTGATCGGGGCGTGCGCGGTCGTCGGTCTGAAATGGTCGAGCGTGCAGTGGATGGCCGCCGCCGTCACCGTCGGTTTAGGCTTCGGACTGCAGGAAATCTTCGCCAACTTCGTTTCCGGTCTTATCATCTTCTTCGAGCGTCCGATCCGCGTCGGCGACACCGTCACGGTGGGCGACGTTAGCGGCGTCGTCAGTCGGATTCACATCCGCGCGACGACGATCACCGACTGGTACAACAAGGAACTCATCGTTCCGAACAAGGAATTCATCACGTCGAAGGTGGTGAATTGGACGCTTACCGATCGCAGCGTACGTCTGGTGTTCAACATCGGCGTGGCTTACGGTTCAGACGTCGCGGAAGTGAAAAAGCTGCTGGAACAGGCGGCGCGGGAGAACCCCAGCATCGCCGCCGAACCGCCGCCGGCCGCCGTCTTCGACGGCTACGGCGACAGCACGCTGAATTTCATTCTGCGGGCGAGCGTGGTCAACATCGACACCATGACGCCGACCCGACACGAACTGAACGCCCGCATCAACGAACTCTTCCAAGCGGCGAGCATTGAATTCGCGTTCCCGCAGCGAGAGCTTCACATCCACATGACCCGCGCCGACGGCGTGGAGGTTACTCCGTCGTTCGTCACGGCGGAAAAGAAACCGGCGGTCGACGCGGAATCCAGGCTGCGCAGCGCGTAGTTCGACGACGGCGAAGGATTCCGTCCCAACGCCTCGCGCGATCGACCGTTTCAGAGTTCGGCGGCGCCGGTCTTAACGGTCCGACGAACGGATTGATGGTGCGGTAAGTACGCTGGTGACGCCAGGGCGTCCGCACGGGTCTTTTCCAATCGGAGACCCCGAAGTGAACTGTGTCTTTTCAATTCCGATGGAATGAACTCGCAGTCTAATTTTCGTCGCAGTGGACTGATCGATGTTTCGACGGCGAAACGGGCGGAGTCTCGCGGAAGGATGTCCTCGTCCCACCGAGGTCGACCCCTATCCCAACGTCCCGCTGAACGGCGGTTTTCAGTACAGTCACTTTACCGACGGCCGCCGAAGTCGCCGAGCTGATCCCCGGCTAAACACTGTCACAACGAACGGAGCGACGCGGTCGCCCGAATCGGCCCGCGACGATTTATCGCCGGTAATGTTGGCGTTTTCGCCTCGTTTTGGTTAGAACAGACGGGTATTTCGCCACGGAAGCAAGTAGTGCGGCGCGACCCCAAAGGGGGCGGGCGACGCCGCCGGTCGGACGGACGGCGGCGATGGCGATTTTTCTCCTTGACGCGAAGGATCCCTGGCGTGCCGCGGAAGCCTGTTTGTCGCGCGTTCTTGTTGTTCGGCGTTCCAGGGAGCGGGAAGGGCACACAAGGCCGCGCTCTCGGTTCAATGCCCGGCCTACTGCACTTGGCCTGCGGCGACGTCTTCCGCCAGCTCAACGCGCGGGGGCAGGTCGGCCGCGAGGTCATTCGCTACACGTCGCAAGGGAAGCTTGTTCCCGACGATTTGACGCTGAGCGTCTGGCGGAACCACGTTGCGCTCTTACAGAAATCCGGTCAGTTTGATCCCGACAAGCAGATCGTGATTCTGGACGGCATTCCGCGGACGTACACCCAAGCTCAGCTTTTGGCCGACGACCTGGAAGTGCTGGGCATCTTCTACCTGATGCTGCCCGACGAAGAGGTCGCGGTTCAGCGCATCAAGTCGCGAGCGCTCAAGGAAAATCGGCTCGACGATGCCGACGAACGCATCATCCGCGACCGGCTGCGCACCTTCCACCACGACACCACGGAAGTCCTCAAGTATTACGATCCGTCGCTGGTCTGCGCCATCGACGCCTCGCGACGGCCGATCGAAATCTTGTCGGATCTTTCACAAAGGCTTTGCCAAGCGAAGTTTTGAAGCGTCAAGACGCCGTCAGTCGTCCGAGAGGGAACTCAGCAAGGCGGCGTCGATGGCGGCGGGGTTCAGTCGATCGTCCGAGACGAGCGACGACGAAGAACCGCCGTCCTGGGTCGCCGCGGTCGTCCGCGCGACCGGTCGCAGAACGGCGGCGACGGCGGCCGCCTGACGGAACGACCGAGATTCGCCTTCGGCGGAAGCAGCAGGGGCCGGCGACCGTCGGAAGTTGACGAAGCCCCGCGATTGGCCGGCGATGAAGTCGACCGCGACGTTCTTTCCTCGGACGACCGCGGTCGCCGTCGCCGCCCGGCCGAACCGCGTCCC
>JBOFFD010000931.1:0-1739 GCA_051648425.1 Planctomycetia bacterium | reverse complement strand
TATCGCGGCCGAGGACGGCGACACCGTCGGCGTCCGTGGAGAACGGCTGGCCGTTCCGCACGTACGAGATTTGAAAGCGGGGGGCCGACGTTTCTGGCATCCGGGCCGATCCTCCCTGGCCGTCGCTCGTTGCATTCCGTGGGCCGCCGCCGTCGCGCGGTCCGATCCGTGACCGCGGGTCGTCCCCGTGGAAACGCTATTTTAGCAGGATGGCGACTTCGCAGCGATTTTTCCGCAGTCTCCGACGAAGGACGGTGTCCGAGAGCGACTTGGGACGATTCTGACGGCTCTCGTTTCTCCGTTTCGCGGAACGACGGGCAGAATCGTTCAGGCGGAAGGCCGCCGCCGCCGAAGCCGCAAAGGGACCGTCGCCGTGCCACAGAAGAACATAGCGTCGATCACCGTTGGAACCCTTCATTCTTGGTTCGCGGCGGAAAATCCGCCGCGCTTCCGCCAGCGGTTCGGCTGGACCGCCGCACTGCTCGCCGTCGGCGCGGTCTTCGCCGGTGTCGGTCCAACGGCCGTCGCCGCCGACGCCCCCGGCGCGCCCGCCGCCTCGCCGGCCGTCGTCCCCCAGCCGCCGCCGGCCGCCTCCGACCGCGACCGACCGCCGCCCGTTGAATCCGGAGCCGTCGACGCCCTGGCCCTCCTTGAGCGCACCTCGCACGTCTTTGAAGACGTCGCCCGCCGCGTCTCGCCCGCGGTCGTCTACCTTGAAGCCCGCATCTACGATCAAGCCGGCGAACCGGCGTCGGAAGAATCGGGGTCCGGCGTGCTGGTGCGAGCCGGCGGCCGCGACGCCCCCGTCGTGCTCACCAACTACCACGTCGTCGCCGGCGCTAAGCCCGCCGACGTCGTCATCCATCTGGCCGACGGCCGGCGGCTTGCCGCCCGCAAGATTTGGCACGACCATGAAACCGACGTCGCCGTCCTCGATCCCGGCGAAACCGACCTGCCCGCCGCCCCGTTGGGCGACAGTCGGTCGATGTTCGTCGGCCAATGGGTGCTGGCGATCGGCAGTCCATTCGGCCTGTCGCAAAGCGTGACCCACGGCATCATCAGCGCCAAGCATCGCCGGCAACTGGGCCTGCCCGGCAACCTCCGCATCAAGGAGTTCCTGCAAACCGACGCCGCCATCAACCCCGGCAACTCCGGCGGCCCGTTGGTGAATCTGCGCGGCGAGGTCGTCGGCATCAACACCGCCATCGCCTCCAGCACCGGGTCGTCCAGCGGCGTCGGCTTCAGCATCCCCATCCATCTGGTGCGGTGGGTGGCCGACGAACTGCTGACGCAGGGCAAGGTTCGCCGCGGCTTCCTGGGGGTGGAGTTTCCCGAGAAGTTTTCGTTCGAGAAGGCGCGGGCGGCCGGCCTGCCGATTCCGCGCGGCGGCCTGGTGGTGTTGGTGCACGCCGACACCCCGGCCGCGCTTGCCGGCGTGAAGGCCGGCGACGTGATCTTATCGTTCGACGGCACCACGGTGGACGACGAAAACCATCTGATCAACATCGTCAGTCAGACGCCGATCGCGAAGCCGGTGGAACTGACGGTGTGGCGCGAACGCCGCGAAGTGAAACTGCAAGCCGTCTTAGGCAGCTGGGAGGACTTCCGCCGTCGTACACAGACTGCCGCTCCGCCCGCCGGCCCGCCGAAAGTGCTGCCGGCCGTCGCGCCGTTCGTCGTCCCCGCCGCCGACGGCCCCACCGGCTGACAGCACTCATAGCCCGCCGCGCGAGCAAGGG
>JBOFFD010000930.1:0-2388 GCA_051648425.1 Planctomycetia bacterium | reverse complement strand
CGACATGGGTTACGCCCGGCGGCCGGCCGCCGCACGCGGTTCGTGGGTCGCCGGGGTTGTACATTGATCGGGGGTGTGACGGGGGAGGTGGGATCGATGGGCAGGCTCGACGGCAGGACGGCGCTGGTGACTGGGGGCGGGCGGGGGATCGGCCGCGCGATTTCGGAACTGTTCGCTCGGGAAGGGGCGAAGGTGGCCATTTCGGGGCGGACGGCCGGCGAACTGGAGGAAACGGCGGCGGCCGTCGCCGCCGCGGGCGGCGCGGCGCTGGCGTTCGCGGTCGACCTGGCCGACAAAGGGGCGGCCGCCGGCTTGGCCGCCGACGTCCGCGCCGCCTTCGGCCCCATCGACGTCCTCGTCAACAACGCCGGCGTCGGCTCGAGCGCCAACCCCAAGCCGGTCGTCGCCTTCGACGACGACTTCTGGGAACGCACCTTGGCCGTCAACCTGACGGCCCCCTACCTTCTCTGCAAAGCCGTTCTGCCCGACATGCTGCAACGCCGCTACGGCCGGATCGTCAACATCAGCTCCATCAACGGCAAGATCGCCAGTCTGCACGGCGCCGCCTACAGCGCCAGCAAGCACGGCCTGCTGGGCCTGACCCGCACCCTCGCGCTGGAAACGGCCGCCGACGGCATCACCGTCAACGCCGTCTGTCCCGGCCCGGTGCGCACCGCGATGAACGACAAGCGGATGACGTACGACGCCGAACGACTACACCTAACCCGCGACGAACTGGAAACGCGGCAGACGCCGATGGGGCGCCGCATTCTGCCGGTCGAGATCGCCGCGCTGACGCTGTTCCTGGCGTCGGACGAGGCGACGGGCATCACCGGCCAGGCGCTGAACGTCTGCGGCGGCGCGCTGATGGCGTAGGCCGGCGCCGACGCGCGAGTACGTTAGATCGAAAATTTTAAGTCGAATGCGGCGAAGCGGGACGGTGGAAGGGGTGGGGGCGTGACCGAAGCCGAGCGACGCTTGGCCGCGCGGCGGCGGTTGTGGACGGCGGCGTTCACGGGGGTCGACCTCGCCGGCCGGGCGGTGCTCGACGCCGGCACCGGCGAGGGGTGGTTCACCCGCTTCCTGGCGGAACGCGCGCCGGCCCGGCTCGACTCGATCAGTTGCTTCGCGGACGACTTTTCGACGGCGCGGACCAACCTGGACGGCTTGGCCGACCGGGTCGAGTTCCGCGTCGCCGACCTGACGGCGATGCCGGAAATCGCGTCGGCGTCGTTCGACGTGGTGGCCGGCGACTATCTGGTGGCGGCCACCGCCGGTTTGACGCCATTCCGTGAAATCGACCTCGTGAAGGAACTGGTGCGCGTACTTCGGCCGGGCGGCCGGCTGGTCCTCACCGGGTGGGACTGCCGCCCCGAACCGCGCAACCGCACCGAGCAGGCGTTCGTGCGGTTGTTTCAACTCCGCGAGGCGGTGCATCATTTGGCCGGCCGCCGACCGTTCCGCGAACATCCGCGGCGGTGGGTCGTCGACCGTCTCGAAGAGCTTTCCGTTCCCGTCGAACGGGTGGCGACGGAAGCCGACGTCCACCACGACCTCGGGTGGTTCCTGGCGGCGCTCGACCGCTCGATCGGCGAGTTGCCGAACCCGCTGCTGCGCGACGCCTTGCGGTCGGAAGTCGAGCCGGCGGCGTCCCGCCTCGCGAGCGATCTTGGGCCGGCCGCCGCGGAGCACGCCGTAGCGGGGGCCGGTTTTTCGTTCGGCGAGCATTATGCGGTCGTCGGCTGCAAAGTCGGTGGCGGCTTGTTGCTGTAACCCCTTTTTGGGGTGGAATTTGCCTTTGCCGAAAAATTAAACTACGCTTGCGGAAGTTTAGACAGTGTTATCCCTCGTTGGCCGGCTTCCGATCCGGTCGTGACGAAGCCGAGAACACTTCTTTCTTCACGGGTCGTCGGCCGAGGAGTCGGCGACGGGAAATCGGCCGGTTGGCCGGATCCGAACGGCGCATGGTTCGCGTCGGGTCGGTTTCGAGCGGCGAAGGACGAACGATTATGATGCGGTTGCGTGGAGTCCACGGGTCGCGACGCGGGATTTTGGCCCCGCTGTTCGCCGTACTGTTGATCCCGATGATGGGCCTTTTGGCGCTGTCGATCGACGTCGGCATGATGATGAACGCGCGGACCGAATGCCAAGACGTCGCCGACATGTGCGCCTTGGTGGGGTCGCGGTCGATCAATTCCGACAGCCGCGAAACGAAGGTCGTCGAGACCGTCGGCAAGATGTTCGCCGCCGCGGTCCCCGAGATGCACCGCGTGAAGGTTCTGTCCAAGCCGCTGACCGTCGCCGACAACATCACCATGGAAGTTGGCACGTACCGCTACGTCACCTCCGGCGTGCCGCGCCCCGAGTTCCGCGGCTTCACCACGCTGT
>JBOFFD010000929.1:0-3633 GCA_051648425.1 Planctomycetia bacterium | reverse complement strand
CCGACGAAAGCGAACCGGGCACCTTCAACAACCGCCTTCTGATGGAACTCGACCCGCACCAGGTGCTGGAAGGGATCATCATCGGCTGCTACGCCACGCGGGCGTCGACGGCGTACATCTACATGCGGTTCGAGTACGGTGAATCGTACCGCCGAATGAAACAAGCGGTCGAAGACGCCTACGCCGCCGGCTACCTCGGCAAAAACATCCTCGGCAAAGGCTTCGATCTCAACGTTTTCTTACACCGGGGCGCCGGGGCGTACATCTGCGGCGAAGAGACCGGCCTCATCGAAAGCCTGGAAGGGAAGCGGGCCTGGCCGCGCATCAAGCCGCCGTTCCCCGCCGTCGAAGGCGCGTTCCGCAAGCCGACCGTCGTCAACAACATCGAAACCTTGGCCTGCGTGACTCACATTCTGAAGCGCGGCCCCGACTGGTTCAAGACGATGGGCGTGCCGCCCGACGCCAACAACCCGCGCGACTTCGGCAGCTACGGACCGAAGCTGTATTGCATCAGCGGCCACGTCAACAAACCGGGCTGCTACGAACTGCCGCTGGGCGTCACCGCCCGCGAGCTGATCGAAAACCAGGGCGGCGGCGTCTGGAAGAACCGCAAGGTGAAAGCGGTCGTCCCCGGCGGCATGAGCATGGGCTTCCTGACGGCCGACGAACTTGATACCAAGCTCGACTTCAACGGCCCGGGCAAGGTCGGCTGCCTGGGGCTTGGCACCGCCGCGGTGGTGGTGGTCGACGACCACACCAGCATCGTCGACGTGCTGTACAACAGTTGCCGCTTCTTCGCCCACGAGTCGTGCGGCCAATGCACGCCGTGCCGCGAGGGGACCGGTTGGATGGAAAAGATCCTGCACCGGATGCGGTCGGGGCGCGGCGAACCGAAGGATCTCGACCTGTTGGCGGAAGTCGCCAACTCGATCGGCATCATGCCGGGCACGACGATCTGCGGCTTGGCCGACGGCGCCGCGTGGCCGGTCAAAAACGCGATCAAAAAGTTCCGCGGCGAGTTCGAGGACTATATGAGCAACGGCACGAAATCGACGGCGGCGTCGATGCAGCTTGCCGGCGCGCACTGACTTAGATCGACGCCCGTCGGGGCGAAGATGTGAAATGGTGGGTGGACTTCTGGTCCGCCCGCGAGCGACGTGGCGATGGAGACGGGCGGACCGAAGGTCCACCCAACGTTCTTCGGAATCGAAACAGCGGCGAGGGCGATTCATGGCCACGGTGACCATCAACGGACGCGCAGTCGAGCTTGGCGACCAGGAGCGCCTGAACGTCATTCAGGCGGCCCAACGCGCCGACGTCGAAATCCCGCACTACTGTTGGCATCCGTCGCTGTCGGTCGTCGCCAGTTGCCGCATGTGTCTCGTCGAAGTCGGCGAGACTAAGCCCGACGGCGCCGTCGCCATGCAGCCGAAGGTCGTGCCGGGCTGTCAGACGCCCGTCAAGGACGGCATGGTCGTCGTGACGGACAGCGAGAAGGTGAAGGCGTCGCAGGCCGGCACCCTCGAATACCTGCTGTTGAACCATCCGCTCGACTGCCCGATTTGCGACCAAGCCGGCGAATGCTTCCTGCAGGATTACAGTTACCGCTTCGGCCGATCGGAAAGCCGCCTTCAGGAACCGAAAGTCCAGCACGTCGACAAACACCACATCGGCGAGCAGATCGTACTCTTCACCGATCGCTGCGTGATGTGCTCGCGGTGCGTTCGCTTCACCCGCGAAATCAGCGGCACGTCGGAACTGCAAGTCGTCAACCGCGGCAACCATTCGGAAATCGACGTTTTCCCCGGCCACCCCTGCGACAACAAGCTGGCGGGCAACGTCGTCGACATCTGCCCGGTCGGCGCCCTGTGCAGCAAAGACTTCCTGTACAAACAGCGCGTCTGGTGGCTGAAGTCGCAAAACAGCGTCTGCCCGAATTGCAGCACCGGTTGCAGCATCAGAGTCGATCAGAACGAAAACGTCGTCTACCGGCTGAAGCCGCGGAACAATCCGCAGGCGCAGGGGCCGTTCATGTGCGACGAAGGCCGGTACGGCTTCAAGTACGTGAAGAGTGAAAGCCGGCTGAAGCAGCCGACGAAGAAGACGGCCGCCGGCCGGACGCCGATCGCCTGGAAGCAGGCGGTCGACGAAGTGAAGCGGGAACTGACGACGGTGTTCGCCGGCCACGCCATGGCGTCGGCGGTGGTGCTGTCGCCGTGGATGACGGTCGAAGAGGCGTACCTCTTGGCGAAGATGACCAAGGCGATCGCGCCGGAAGTCCACCTCGTCCTCGGCCCGGTGCCGTCCGTCGGCGACGACGACGTCTACCCGAAGGGCGTCGACGGCGAGCCGCGCGGCGAGGCGAAGTTCACCATCCGCGCCGAGAAATGCCCGAACCTCAAGGGCGTCGACGCCGTGCTGACCTTTTTCGACGACGAATACATGGTCTTCGACGAGTTTCTGGAAGCGGTCGACGCCGGCCGCATCCGCAACGCGGTGACGGTCGGCGGCTACCGCGACGCTTGGCTGTCGGCCGACGAAACAGCCGTACTGGCCAAGCTGGACCTGTGGGTGCTCGTTGATACCCTGGACTCGCCGGCGGCGGCCCATGCGAACTACGTGCTGCCGGGGGCGGCGTTCGTGGAAAAGGACGGCACCTACGTCAACCACGCGGGCTTGGCGCAAATGATCAAGGCGGCGGTGCGACCGCCGGAACAGGCCCGCCCCGAAGGCCGAATCTTCATGGATTTGATGGGTCGGGCGGGGCTGCTGCAGGCGGCCACGCTGCGGAAGGAAATGGCGCACGCCGTGCCGGCGTTGGCGGCGTTGGCCGTCGGCGACCTGGGCGAACTGGGCGTGTTCCTCGAACCGGCCGAAGAACCGGCCGTCGTTTGACGGGTCGGGCGGGCCGCCCGTCGGACCGTCTTGCACCGGATCGGTTTCACAATGACATGCGAGGAATCGTCACTCGCGTCCCGAAGAAATCCCCCGCGGGTTCTTAGGAAACAGGCATGCAAGAGATCGTTTACACGCTGATCTTGATTCTCGTCGTGATGGGGACGACGCAGGGCGTCTGCTCGTACCTGATCTGGCTGGAACGCAAGCTGGCGGCGTGGATGCAGGACCGCGTCGGGCCGAACCGCTGCGGACCGTTCGGCCTCTTCCAACCCGTCGCCGACGGACTGAAATTCATCCTCAAAGAGGAATGGACCCCGTCGCACGTCGACAAGCCGCTTTTCTATCTGGCGCCATGCCTGGCCATCATCACCAGCTTCATCGCCTTCGCCGTGGTGCCGTTCGGTCCGACCTCCGGCGAGGTTGGCAAGTTTCAAGCGGTGATCGCGCCGCACATCGACATCGGAATCCTGTTCATCTTCGCGGTGGGCAGCCTGGCGGTCTACGCGGTGATTTTGGGCGGGTGGGCGTCGAATAACAAATACAGCTTCTTAGGCGCGGTTCGTTCCAGCGCGCAGGTCATCAGCTATGAAATCCCACTGGGGATGTCGGTGGTCGGCGTGGTGCTGCTCGCCGGCTCGCTGAACCTGGAAACGATCATCGGCTCGCAGGCGGCGGGTGGAATCCTAGCGTGGAATTTCTGGACGCAGCCGCTGGCCGCCATGATCTTCCTGGCCG
>JBOFFD010000928.1:0-2806 GCA_051648425.1 Planctomycetia bacterium | reverse complement strand
CCGCCGCCAGGAACAGTTGTTCGCCCAGCGACCAATCGCCGGCTTGGGCCAGCGACTTGCTGACGAGGAAGAAGGTCGGAAAAGTGACGGCCAGCACCGTCAAGGCGGACGAGGGCGAGGCGGTGGCGCGGAGTTCGCGCGGTCGATGGAAGAGGTCGGTCCACGACGACTGCGCCGCGTACAAGACCGACTCGGCTCCGAAGACCCGCGCCGCCAGCATCAAGGCGGCGACGGCGTACAGGGCGGTCGACGCCACGACGACGAACGCGGCGCCGGCGTCGGCCCGGCCGTCGAACAGGTCGCGCGCGAGTAGCACGATGTTGATGAGCGGCGCCACCTGTAACGGCCCGGCCAGCGACAGGTCGGGTGTAAGACTGAGCATTCCGGGGGCCAGCGAGAACAGCATCAGCGGAATAAGATACGCCTGCGCTTCCTTGAAGCTGCGGGCGAAGCTGGTCAGCGTCAAAAGCACCGCGGAAAAGAAGGCGGCGAACAGTAAGAGAAGAAGGAAGATCTGCACGACGACGAGCGGCGACAGACCGCCGGCGCCGTATAAGAGCGGCCCCAAGCCCGACAGTGAAATCGTCAGCGCCATCGCCACGAGATTCACCAGCGCCGTCAAGACGGCGACGCTGACCACCGCGACGTATTTCGACAACAGCAGCAGCAGCCGCGACGTCGGCGCCGCCACCAGCACTTCCAGCGTGCCGCGCTCGCGTTCGCCGGCGGTGAGGTCGATGGCGGGGTAGACCGCGCCGGTGATGGTCATCAAAATCAAGATCAGCGGGGCGAGCGCCGCCAAAGATACCACGTCGCGGCGGTTGGGGTCGACCAGTCCGACCCGCCGCGCCTTGAGCGGCTCGACGGTCTGCGTCAGCGCCAACGCTCGCAGCCGGGCGCCAAGGAAGACCCGGTTTGCCGACGCGATCCGCTTTTCGAGATAACGGGCCGCCCGCGCGCCCGCCGCGGAGCCTTCGTCGTAGACCAGTTCGGCTTCCAGGGCGAAGTCGCGGTCGGGGCGCAGCCGTTCCTTGTTCCACTTCTTGACGGCGACGAAAACATCGATGCCGGCCGCGCGTAAACCGGGTGCGGTCGACGTGACGGCGTCGGGCGCTAACAGAAAGTACTTCACCTCGGGGGCGGCGGTCGCCGTCGTCAACGACTCGGCGAGGGCGGCGGCCGCCTTCGGCAAGGCGGCGGCCGGTTTGGGCGCGGCGTCGCGGACCTCGTCCTTGGCCGCCTGTTCGAGGAAATCCTTGAAGACCGCTCCGTTCGCTTCCGACATGAAGCCGAGGCGGTATTCGTCGGGCTTGGCCCCTAGAATGCTGCTGAGGAACACCTGTTGAAAGGCGATGCTCAGCACCGGATACAGTAGCAGCGGCATGACGAAAAGGGTGACGATGGTTCGTCGGTCGCGCAGGCTTTCCCGCAGCTCTTTTTGGGCCAACCGCGCGAACTGTTGGGCGCGGAAGACGGCGCCGTGGGCGCCGACGTCGGGCGGCGCGCGCCAGCGGTCGTCGGGCGGTCCGGCCGGCGGTTCGACGGCGGCGGCGTCGGTCATCGTGGGCTTACTCCGCGGCGGCGGGCGAACGAAGCGTCGGTTTCACTTCCGACAGCTTCAGGAACATGTCCACCAGCGACGTGCAGCCGGTTTCGCTCCGCAGGTCGCCCAGCGTCCCTTCCCGCACGATGCGGCCCTGATGCATCAATCCGATGCGGGTGCAGAGGCGCTCGGCCTCGTCGAGACGATGGGTGCAGAGAATCACCGCCTTTTGCTGTTCTTGGAGATGCTGGATGAACTCGTTCACGACTTGGCTGCCGAAGACGTCGAGTCCGAGGGTCGGTTCGTCGAGCAGGACGACGGCGGGGTCGTGGATGAGCGAGCGGGCGAGATTGATCCGCTGCCGTTGGCCGGTGCTGAGGACGCCGCAGGGGCGGTCGAGCAGTTTTTCAAAGTCGAGGATGTAAGCCAGCCGTTCGATGCGCAGTTTCGACGCCGGCCGGCTGACGGCGTAGAGATCGCCGAAGTAGCGAAGCATCTCGGCGACGGTGAGCTGGGGGTAGACGCCGGTGTTGGCCGAGACGAGACCGACCCGACGCTTCACTTCGTCGGCGTGTTCCGGCAGGCGGTGGCCGGCCACTTCCGCGTAGCCGCTGGTCGGCTCTAAAAGGCCGAGCAGCATGCGCATGGTGGTTGTCTTGCCGGCGCCGTTGGGACCAAGCAGTCCGTAGACGTCGCCGGAAGAAACGTGGAAAGAAACGTCGTCGACGGCCTGGACCTCGGCGCCCCCGGGAAGGTCGAAGCGTTTGCCGAGATTCTGGACTTCGATCATGGACTGGCTCCGCGCCGGCGACGCGGGTTACAGCGAGAAAGCGGGCTTGTAGGTCCACAACTGGTTGCGGGCGAACTCGACCTGTTTGGGAGCGGAGAAGTCGCCGGGCAGGTCGGACGCCGACCAGCAGGCGCGAGCCAGGTTTTCGTCGACCCGGGCCGCCAACGCCGGCGCGCCGCGGACGAGCGGCAGCGAGCGAACTTCCAAGCCGTCCTTGAAGCCGGCGGCCAGGGTGGGCAGCAGGTCGGCCAAGGCGACGACGCCGGCCTTCACTTCGGCGACGTTGGGAAGCTGCCCCTTGGACGTAAGGTGGCCGCGCACCGCCGACAGCAGCTGCGGCAGTTCGTCGGCCGGGATTTCGTACACGCCGTCGGAGGTCGGCACGTAGGCTTCAGGGCCGAGCGGCGTCCGCCAGCCGACCTTCAGCGGTTGCTTTTTGGTCGTCAACGTTTCGTCCCAGGCGGAGACGATCA
>JBOFFD010000927.1:0-9730 GCA_051648425.1 Planctomycetia bacterium | reverse complement strand
CGGTGGTCGTCGAAGCCGAGCACACGTGCATGTCCATGCGCGGCATCCGCAAGCCCGGCAGCAAGTGCATCACCAGCGCGATGCGCGGCATCTTCCGTCACAACGCCGTCACCCGCGCGGAACTGATGGCGCTGCTGCGCTCCTGACTCCGACCTTCTTCGTCTTGTCGTGGTGTAGGCGTCGCGCCTGTACGAAACCTCTTCGCCTGTGCGGTTTCCCGCTCCGTTTCGTGCAGTCGAGACGACCGCACCACAAACCGCCTCTCTCAAAGTTCGCACGCTCTGGAAAAATGGCGTGGACTTTTTTTCGGCGGCGGCGATAGTGCCGACCGGATTGAGAGTCTTCGGCGGGGGCGTGGTATGACCAATCGGCCGGCGGCGGAACCGCCCGACGGCGCCGCGGTCACACTGCATATTCTTCGCGGCAAGGCGGCGAAGAAGTCACGGATGATGACCGGAGCTGCGCTGCTCATCGGCTCTGACCCTTCGTGCGACGTGCAGATGCGCTCCGTCGAGGTCGCCGGCAAGCACTGCCTCATCACACGGCAGGGTTCTTCGGTCGGCGTCGGTCGGCTGGAACCGGACTTCCCCGTTCTTCTCAACGGCAAACCGATCGTGCAGGCCGAGCTGCGCGACGGCGATCAACTGGCCGTCGGTCCTTTTGAATTGGCGGTAAGCATCGCCGTCGGCGGTTCGCCGTCGGAGGACGCCGCCGACGCCGCCCCACTGGTGGCGACCCCTTCGCTGCAAGCGTCGTCGCCTTCCCCTCCGTCGACGGCCGTACGGCCGCCCTCCGCTCCGTCGCCGGTCGTCACCCCGCCGCTCAAGCCGCCGTCGTCCGGGCCGCGGTTTTCCTTTCGCGCGTTCGGCGCCAAGCCGGCCGCCAAGCCGCCGACGGTCGTCACGGAAGTCGGGGTCGAGTCGCCGCCGGTTCAGAGAGCGGTCGCCGCACCGTCGGTACCTGCTCCGTCGGAGACGCCCGGGGGCGCCGATTGGGCCAAGCGAGAGGCGGCGCTGCTGGATCGAGAACGGACGGTCCGCGCGGCCGATCAGTCTAACCAGACCGTGCGACGGCAGGTGGCGGAAAAGGAACTTGCGACGGACGGCTTGGCCGCCCGCTTGGCCCGCCAGCGCGAACGATGGCGGAAGGTGCGCCGCCGGCTGGTGCAAGCCGCCCGCGCCGAACTGGAACGGCTCGCCGTCGATCGCGCGGCGGCGTTGAACGACGTCGGCCGACGCACCGAAGAGGGCGCGCGGCTGGCCGAGGAAAGTCGGCACTGGCGGGAAATCGGCGACCGGCTGCACCAGCGCGACGCCGAGCTGCAAAAGAACACGGCCGGGCTGGAAGCTCTGAGCGACGAACTGCAGCGCGGCCGGACGCAGTTGGACCACGACCTATCGCTGCTGCGCGACCGCGAACGAACGGCGGCCGCCGAGGCCGCCCGACTTGCAGCGCTTGCCGAAGAACTTGCGACGCGCGAGCGGAACGCCGTCGCGGTGGAAGCGATGCTGGCCGATCGGCAGGCGGAGCACGTCGACCAGCATCAGGCGGTGACGGAAGCGGCCGAGTACGCCGACCAACGGTTGGCCGACGTCCAAGAACGCGAAAACGGCCTGGCCAAGCAGCAGGAACGGCTGCAAGTCCGGCTGAAGTACGTCGAAGACCAACTCGCGACGCTGGGCAACCGAGAACAGGAAGCCGCCGCCCGCCAGGCGCAACTCGGCCAAGCCGAGCGGGGCGTGGAGGATCGGCGTCGGCGGTTGGACGAACAGGGACTGGAGCTCGACGCCCGCCGCGAAGCGGTCGCGGCCGCCGAGCAGGCGCTGGAAGTGGACCGATCGAACGTCGCGGCCGAGGCCGCCGACCTGCAACGCCGACACGACGACTGGCTCGGCGAAGTGGCGGGGCAGACCGAGTTCCTGGAGGCGGCGCGCCGCGCGTTGGACGAAACGCGGGCGGCGCTCGACGGCGAACGAGGTCAATTCGGCGAGGCGGTCGAACGGCAGCGGCGCGAGGCGCAGCAGTTCGAGTCGTACAAGGAAACGTGGCTGGGTCGCATCTGCGAAACCCGGGAACGCCGGGTCGAGCAGGCCGAATACGCCGCCATTCTGCAAGTTCGCGCGATGCAGTTGGAGGCGTTCGAGAAACGGCTGCGGGCGCAGCAGGACGAGGTGCGCCGGGCCGAATCGACGCTGGCGGCCGAACGAAGCATGTTGGGTCGCGGGCACGACAGCTTGGCCGTCGACCGCGGCGCGATGTCGGCCGTCGCCGAAGATCTGGAAGCGCGCCGTCGGCAAATGGACGAACAAGCCGCCGGCTTGGCGCGGACCGAGGCCGGTCTGGCGCAGCGGGAACGGCGCTGGTTGGAAGAAGTCGAACTTCGGCGGGTCGATCTTCGCCGCGAAGCCGAGGTGCTGGAATCACGCCGAAACGACAGCCGGGCCGCCGACGAAGCGATCGGCCGTAAGCTGGCCAAACTGCGAACGGTCGCGGGTAAATGGAGTCGGCGGCAGCGAGGCCTGGCGGGGCGTGAAGCGGCGTTGGTTCAAGAGAAAGCCGGCGCCGCCCAACAGACGGCCGCTCTGCGCGAAAACCAAGCCCGTTTCCTGGCGACGATGCTGCACTACCTCGAGCAGTGGAACCGCCGGGGCAAACATGCCGTCGATTGCCTGCGGGCGGTGCAAGCCGAGAACAATGAGCTGCTCGACGCGCCCGACGTTTCCACGGCGGGTGCGGCGGCCGGCGGTTGGTCCGTTCGACTGAGGCGCCTGCAGAGTCGCCTCGGCGAGCATGAACTCGATTTGATCCAACGGCAGGACGAACTAGCCGACCGCCAAGCGGAACTCGAACGTCTACTGGCGTTGCTGCGGACGCCGCAGGCCAAAGACGACGCCGCGCCGATTCTGCGGGAAGCGCCCGCGCCGGCCGTCGCGACGGCGCCGCCGGATCCGAGCGTCCTGAAGATGCCGGCCGTCGCCGCGAACCCGAGGCCGTCGACGTCCGAAACCGCCGGTTTGATTCAGGCGATCGAAAAAGCAGGGTTGGTCGACCACGAAACACTGGCCGCCGCCGCTCGCTCGGCTGCGCGGTCGGGGTTGACGTTGGAGGAAGAACTGGCGTCGTCCGACCTTCTGACGCCGTACCAACTCGACCGCCTGCGGGCCGGCCGTCCCGAAGAGCTGCATCTTCCGCCGGCGGTGGTTTTGGACGTTCTGCATCAGGGAACCACCGCGACCACCTACCGCGTGCGGTTGCCCGAAGACTCGGAACCAAGCGTGCTGCGGCTGTTGTCGGCGCGTTGGTGCCGCGACGAGCAAATGCGTCGCGGCTACGAGATCGCCGTTCGGCCGCTGACGGGGTTCCGTCACCCGAACGCGGCGTCGCTCGATCGGTTATTCAGCGCCCGCGACCGCTACGGGGTGGTGATGGAATGGATCGACGGCGCGTCGCTGGCCGACCTTTCGCTGTACGGACCGCCGGTGAAGGCGCTGGTGCGGTACGCGCAACAGGCGGTGGCGGCGGTGGTCGCCGCCCAACGGGCCGGCTTCCTGCACCGCAGCCTGCGACCGAGCCGGCTGATGGTGAACCGGCGCGGCCAGTTGAAGGTTTTGGGATTCGGCGAACCGGCCTGGTTGGTGAAAATCCACCGTTGCGAGAAGGGCAAGGCCGCCGCGGCCTACGCGGCCCCGGAAGAAGCCGCCCTAGAGAACCGCGTCGACGTCCGCGCCGACTTGTACACGATCGGCGTGGTCTTCCGCGAACTGGCGGCGAAGCTGCCGTCGAGCGATCCGATACCGGCGGAGTTCGCGGCATGGCTGCGGCGACTGACGGAAGTCGACCCAGCCAAGCGGTGTCGGTCGGCCGGCGAGGTCGCCGCAGAGTTCGAGCAACTCGCGCGGCTGCCGGGGCTGCAAGGCGACCCCTGGCCTGAACTGCCGGCGATTTTGGACCGTCTGCGGGAAAGCCGAGCGGCCGCCTACGCCGCCACCCGCCGCGCCGCCTGAAAGACGGAAGTCGTCACACCATTTCCGGCTGGACTTCTTCTTCGACCGGGCTTTCGATGATGCCGTAACGGCCGACGAAGCTCAACTCGGCCCAGGCGCCGGTCGAACCGAACCGACTCTTCAGCGCGCCGATTTCAAGCAGCGTGACTTCGGGAATCTCGCGCGGCTTGTCCGATTCGGACCGGTAGTCGGCCGCGTAGTTGAGCATCCCCAAGACCAAGTCGGCTTCCTGTTCATAGCCGGCGCCGACCAGGTGGTGCGGCGTCGGTCGAGCCGAACGGATGATGTTGAGCGAGTCGCGATACCGTTCGATGCGGGCGATCTTAGACCGCAGATCGAGCGACGAGTAGTCGACGTCGAGGTTCGCACCCGCGACGACCGGCGAGTTCAAATCGACGGCGATCGCCTTCAAGCGCCGAGCCACCGCAGAGGTTTCCGAGACGGCGTTCCCCGTGTCGCCGGCGGCGGGCCGCAGGATTTGCAGGAAGTCGACGATGACCGCCGACAACGGCTGCTGCCGCGCCAGCGACTCGGCGTGGGCTTGTAGTTGCGCGGTGTTCCAGCCGGCGCAGTAAACGATCTGCAACCGCTTTTCCCAGTCGCGGAGCTTGGCTTTCGCCTTTTCGAGCAGTTTGGCGTCGGGCCACCGATGGTCGCGGCCGCGCGAGCCGGGATCGCGAAGATAGTCGCGGACGTCGGACGTGGTCCAGCCGACGCCGCCGTCGGCCGAGACCGCCGACAACATCCGGTGGTAAATCCGGACGTCGGGTTCCTCGGCGGAGTAGTAGACGATCCGGCCGTCGTCGTCGGCCGTGGCCAGCCAGTTCAACATCAAACCGACGAGCGCCGACGTCTTGCCGTGGCCGCTGCGGGCGGACAGCACCGTAAGTTCCCCGGGGTGGAACTGCACGCCGGCGGCGTCGAGGGCGGCCCAGCCCGACGGCTTGCCGAGCGGCGTCTCGCGGCTCTTCTTTTCCAAGCGGTCGAATGAGAACGCGAGCGTTTCGCGGCGGCCGGTCTCGAACATCGACAGTTCGGCGATCAACCGTCGCGAAAGGTCGCCCACGTCGCGGCCGAGATCCGAGCAGGCGTGCTGCGCCTCGCGCAGCAGTGATTCCAACCGACGGCGTTCGGTGAACGATTCCGCCAGCTTCCGCAACGATTCCAGGCCGTAGCCGGTGGCCTCGGCGGTCGCCTTCAAAACGTCCTCTCGATCAACCCCAACCCGCTGCTCGGCGACCGTCGAGTAGTATTCCAGCGCCTTTTCGACCGCTTCCTGCCGTTCCAGGTCGCCGCCGTGCGGACTTACGCCGTGCAGCATGTGCTTCGTGCGGAAGACCGGTCCGGAGATCGCCCGCGCGATCAGTTCCTTGAACGCCGGCAGGCCGTCCTTGCGGACGAAGTCGCCGATCTCAAGGCCGTGCGGCGTGACCGGCGCGACGTACACCGCCACGCCGACGCCGTTCAACTTTTCGATGGTCGCATAGATGCGCCGCAGGTTCTGTTCGCCGTGGTCGGCGGCCGCGATGGTCACCGAGCGCACGCGGTGTTTGGCGAAGGTCTCCGCCTGCGCCTGCGACAATTGCAGCGAGCTGCAGGTGACGACGCGCGTCTCGTGCTTTGCTTGAAGGTAGAAGGCGTCGAACACCGCCTCGACCAGAACCATGTCGCGGTGGTTGGCCCGCAGCGCCAGGTTGAAGCAGAGGGGGAACGCCTTGGCGCCTTCGCCCGGCAGCGACACGCGCAGCGGATGGCTGTCGGTCGATTTCTTCTGATGCCAACGGCCGAAGATGGTGGCCGGCCGACCGCGGTCGTCGCTCCACGGAACGATGATGTAGCCTTCGAGTTCCGCTCGCAACACGCCGACGTCTTCCAGGTCGCCGGCTTGAAAACCAAGGGTGGTCAGCGCGGGCTTCATTTCCTCGCGCGACAGGTACAGCCCCATGCCCAAGGCTTCGATTTCCTCGTCGGAGAAACCCTGTTCATGAAGAAACTTGCGGGTTTCCTCGCCGCGCGGCGACCACAGCACCCGCTGAGTCGCCGCCAACAACGATTCCAGAATGCTGGCGCGGACTTCCTTTCGCCGCAGCCGTTCCAATTGGTCGTGGGGAAGAGCGGCGGGCAGGTCGACGTCGGCCAGTTTCGATAGTTTGGCCAGCGTCTGGCCGTATTCGTCGGCGGTCTTCGGCGGCGTACCGCCGTTCACGTAGGCCGTCATCGACACTGATTGCCCGCAGGAACGCAGAAGGTTGCATTTCAGCACCGCGCCGCTCTTATAGACGTACGCCTCGCGGCGGCCGCAGGCGGGGCATTTGGCCAGGTAGTAGAAACCGCGGTCCTGCGGTTCGAGATCCTTGAAGACGGCTCCGCGGTCGAGCGCCGCCAACAACCGTTGGGTGACGAACTCTTCCAACTCGGGGAGCGGTTGGCGGGAGCGGGCGACGGCTTGACTCATGGGTTTTGCACCGGGTGGGAAGGCCGCGGAAGGCCGAGGACGCCGGCGGCGAGACGCCCGCGGTCGACGCACAGCGCTGCATCTCCGCGAAATCACCGCGGCGGTCCGCTCGAGGCGTCCGCTCTCTCCCACCACATTCTATGCGACGGCGGCCCGCCCTTCTTCAAGGAAAGAGTGTGTTTCGTCGAAGCCGTCGGCCATTCCTTCCGATGTTGCCGACCGCCCCGCCTGCGCCGCCCGACCGCTCAACCCCTACGACCGGCGCTTCCTCCGCGTCTTGCGCGGCCTTCGTCACCCGCCGATCAACACGGTCGCACAGCCCATCATGATCTTGTTCGGCGGCCCGACCGCCTCGATGATGGTGTCGCCCATTCGGCACGCCGGCAGCATGTTGATGATCACCGTCTTGCTGCCGTCGACGACTACGCCCGGCCCGTGGGGTGGAATCGGCAGCGGCGTCGCGCACATATGGATGTCGGCCCCCGCCGCCATCGACGAGACCATCGCGCCGTTTTGCGCCGCCGTCGCCGCCTTGGTCGCCTCTTCGGCCGCCTTCGCCGCCGGCGCGCCGGGCGTGCCAGCCGCCGCCAGCGTCGCCGCCTCCGCAGTCTTAATCACCGCGTTGCCCGCCGAGTTCGCGCTTTGGATCGCCGCCGCCGCCGCCGCCATCACCCCGCGCCACGCCGGCAGCATGCCGATGATGACGTTCGGACTACCCGGCCCGCCGGTCAATACCGGCGGCAGCGGATGCGCCACGGGATCGGTGATTCTCGCCGCCGGTCTCATTCGTTTCCTCCACGATCGGTTTGTTCGATTCCGAAAAACTTTTTTTCTTTTAGCCGGGGTGGTCCGCCGCCCCGTGTCCGGTCTTCGTCGAACGATCATCGTCGTAAGACTCGGGGCGGCGGACCGCCCCGGCTAAAAAGACGCCGTGTTCGCCGCCGGTTCACCCGCGCGACGCATACCCCGTCTTCGAGTCTTCCGCCTCGTCCGGCTTCTTCGCCTCCGGCGTCACGGCCTCCATCCCCGGCGAGAACAGCGGACCTTGCACCGACATGCTCCCCTTCACGCCGCCGCTGTTGATCTTCACCATCGTGCCGACGATCGTCACGCCCGTCGAGTCGATCGTGATGAACCCCCCCGGCCCTTCCAGCGACAGCATCGTGCCGGCCTTCACCACGATGGTCGGCGCTTCCAAGAGGTCGGTCGTAGCGACTTTCGTCCGGCGGTTCTTCTTAAACCAGTGCGCCGCGTCGCCGCCGACGATCTTCGCCTCCTTGCCGTCGAGCGTCACCCGCACTTCCTTCCCCTCGACGTGTAGGTGCTTGTCTTGCCGCACCAATTGGATGTGGTCGCCCGCGTCGCCGTCCGGGCCGGCCTTCCCGTTGATGATGTGGACGTTCCCGCCCACGAACGTCTTCATGTCCCGCTTCACGCGCAGGTCGAAGTCGCGCTGGGCGTGTTGGAAGATCTGTTCCTTGCCGGCGGTGTCGTCGAACCGCCACTCGTTGAAGCCCTTGCCGCCCATCGACGAGTTCGACTTGAAGCCGGTGATGCGGTTGTTCTTCGGGTGCTTGGAGTCGAGGCCGTTGCCCAAGTACGGCGGCATCTGCTCGCTGTTGTAGACGCTGCCCACCACGATCGGGGCGTCCGGGTTGCCTTCCAGAAAGCTGACGATCACTTCCTGCCCGACCCGCGGCCAGAACGACGTCCCCCACCGCTTGCCCGCCGAAAGCTGCGCCACCCGCACCCAGCACGAACTGTCGGCGTTCTTGGCGCCTTCCAGATCCCAGTGGAACTGCACCTTGATCCGACCGTACTTGTCGGTGAACACCTCTTCGCCCTTTGGGCCGACGACCACGGCGGTCTGCGACCCTTGGACGAACGGCTTCGGCGTGACGCGCGCCGGCCGATACGGGACCGTGTCCGGAATGCACCGGAAGCTGTTGTCGTAACTGAAACCGCCGCCGCCGCTGCGCGGGTCGAGCTGCTCGGCTTGGTGGCGCACCTCGGTCAACACGTAGTCGCCGTCGGCGTTCGGGTGGCTGCAGAGTTTGAACCGTGAGCCCGGAATGAACCGCGCCACGTTCCCCGCCCCTTCGATCACCACGGCGCCGGCGGTCTCGGCCTGCTGCCGCGCCTCCGCCGCCCGCTCGTTGTCGGTGAAGATGTTTTGCAGGTCGTCCGGTCGGTCGCCGCCGCTTTTGTCGACGCCGTCGTACCGGACGGCGTAGTCGCCGGGGTAGTCGTACATCTCCAGAGTCTTCGCGTCGCCCGCCTTCAAATCGTGCGACAACGTGCCGGCGTAAACCACCGCCGGCGGGCTTTTCCTCGCGTCCAGTTGTTTGTGCGGCAGCTCGAACTTGTGGTCGCACAGATGGAACATCCCGGAACGCACTTCCTGCGTCCGCCGCCACGCCGTCACCCGTTCCTCGTCCGGCCGCCACCCCCCCTCGAGCGGATCGAAGACCAGCGGTTTCGCCGGATTCAGCGGCGCGTGCGCCGTCGGTCCGTCGGCCGCCACCAGAATATGGCTTCGATCTTCGTGCCGGTGGAAGTAGAAGATTCCTTCCTCCTCCATCAGCCGGCTGCAGAAGTCGAAGTCGGATTCGCGGTACTGCACGCAATAGTTGCGCGGCTCGTAGTTCCCTTTCAGTTGAAACGAGAACGGGACGTCTTTCAACACCTCCTTGAGAATGGTGGGCGTCGACTGATGTTGGAAAACCCGCGTCCGCACGCGCTTCGTCAACCTCCAGAAATTGGGGACGAGGTCGGCGGTGTAGTAGGTGAATTCGTCGTCGCGCCCGGTCTCGGCGAACCGGATGCACAGGCCGTTGAACAGCCGCGGCGAATCCTTCAGCGACTCCAGCCGAACCAGCACGCCCTTGCCCAGCACCGTTTCAAAAAGAATTGGGTCTTGGTGGAGAACCGCGATATCCACCCGGAAGTGAAACAGCGCCGACAGCGATTCGACCGCCGTGAATCGTAGGGCGATCAACCGATCCGCGGGAAGGCCGCTGAACTCGGCCTGCAAGGGGCGCCATGCTTGAGAAATCGCCGGAATGTTCGCCGGAGTCGCCATGATCGGATCACTTTCGTGCGATTTTGCGAACGGGGAACGCGACGTGTGATTCGGCCGACGGCGTTTACGCCACGTCGTCGCTATGGTTGGTTCCAGCGTCCTTCAAGGAGCGGATGGGCAACCGGTTCGTCGACCGGACTTCTCCCCGGCGAATCCATGAATAGGTATGTTGGAAATTCTGTCAGCCCA
>JBOFFD010000926.1:0-1747 GCA_051648425.1 Planctomycetia bacterium | reverse complement strand
AAGCTTCACTAGGCTGCGAGCCGCGTATCTGGAAGCCTTGGAGCTCGTGGGCGGCAAATGACCTCACGTGGTCGCCGCGGAGACGCCGTTGGATGTCGGGCAATCCTCAATCGCTGAAAAACACCGAGCCGATCCCCGGCTACAAGCTCCTTGAATGCTTGGGTCAAGGCGGGTTCGGCGAGGTTTGGAGCGCGGAAGCGCCTGGCGGCATCCACAAGGCCGTCAAAATCGTCGCCGGCCGAATCGGCGCCCGCAGCGAGACCGGCGAACTCAGCAAGCTCGACCGCGAGTTGAAGGGGCTGTCGCGCATGCGCGACGTCCGCCACCCCTTCATCCTTTCGATGGACCGTTATGAAGTCGTTGACGGCAAACTCGTCATCGTCATGGAGCTGGCCGACCGCGACCTGGAAGACCGGCTGCGCGAATGCAAAGGGCAGGGGTTGCCCGGCATCCCGCGCGACGAATTATTGAAATATATGCTCGAGTCGGCGGAAGCCCTCGACCTCATGAACTTCGAGTACGACGTCCAACACCTCGACATCAAACCGTCGAACTTGTTTCTGATCCAACGGCACGTGAAGGTGGCCGACTTCGGGCTGGCGAAGGATTTGGAAGGCTTTTACGCCAACGTCACCGGCGGTATGACGCCCGTCTACGCCGCCCCGGAAATCTTCAACGGCTTGGCCAGCCGCAACACCGACCAATACAGCCTGGCGATCGTCTACCAGGAACTGCTGACGGCGCGCCGGCCGTTCATCGGTCCGTCGCCGCGACAGTACATGATGCAGCACCTCAGCGTCGCGCCCGACGTCTCGACCGTGCCAGTCTTCGACCAACCGGTGCTGCTGCGGGCGTTGGCGAAGGAACCGAACGACCGGTTCGCCACCTGCATGCAGTTCGTCGAGGAACTGGTGCAGGCCGGCGAGGCGGCCGCCAACCCCAACATCACCCGCACCGGCAGCCCGAGATCGCTGTCGACCGTCACTCGCATGCAGAAGCCGGGGGCGTTGGGCGTCGCCGCCGTCCCCTCCCGACCGTCGGCGCCGGCCCCGAAAGCGACCGCCAAAGAGGTCATCATCGGCATCGACCTGGGCACCACCAACTCGGTCGTCGCCGTCGTCGAGGGGAAGGACGCCCGCGTCATCATCGACCAGGAAGGGAATCGGCTCGTCCCCAGCGTCGTCGCCTTCAACGATAACAACCTCCGGCTCGTCGGCGTGCCGGCCAAGCGCAACGCCACCAGCAACCCGCGGCGCACGTTGTTCAGCGTGAAGCGGTTCATCGGCCGTCGCGGCTCGGAAGTCGTCGAGGAAATCCGCCGGGTGCCGTACGCCGTCGTCGGCGGCCCGGAGGAGTTCGTCCGCATCCGCATCGATTCCAAAACCTACTCCCCGCCCGAAATCTCGGCCGTCGTCCTACAGAAGCTCAAGGAAGCCGCCGAAGAATACCTCGGCCACGCCGTCTCGAAGGCCGTCGTCACCGTACCGGCCTACTTCAACGACAGCCAACGCCAAGCGACCAAGGACGCCGGCGAAATCGCCGGCCTGGAAGTCGTCCGCATCATCAACGAGCCGACCGCCGCCGCCCTCGCCTACGGCCTCGAACGCCGCCGCAACGAAACCATCGTCGTCTTCGACCTCGGCGGCGGCACCTTCGACATCACCGTCATGCGCATCCGCGACGGCCTCTTCGACGTCCTCGCCACCAACGGCGACACCCGTCTCGGCGGCGACGACTTCGACCTCGC
>JBOFFD010000925.1:0-3111 GCA_051648425.1 Planctomycetia bacterium | reverse complement strand
ACAGCAGGACGAGGTGCAGACCGATCGACACCGACGACTGCTTGGCCGTGTTGGCGAGAAAGGAGCCCATCGTCTCTTGGCTGCCGCGCCGGCCGAAAATCAGCCCCAGGCCGCGTTGGACGGCGTTCGGCGGCGCTTTGTAGTCGGCCCAGCCAGAGGCGGCGGCCTTCCGGTTCGCGGGCGCCGTCGTTCCTTCGGTCGCCGGGGTCCGGCTTTTGCGCTTCCAAAACACGCTTGGTTCTCCGTGCCTCTGGGCTGTGGCGAGGCAACCCCGGCCGACGTCTTCCGCGCGTCCGGCCGGCTCGACGACGGCGTCGTCGGCGCGTCGTCTCTCCAACGTCGATAGAGTCCATTGTAATTAGATGCGCGCGTGCGACGAACCGTTCCCAAACTTTTCCCAGGCCGTCGAAACAGTCGCCGCCGCCGCCCCCACCGCCTTTCACGTCCCATTCTTTTCCTTGCTTGATCGTTATCCGGGCGGCGTTCGAGGCCGTTCCGGACGGGCGAAGCACAGATCGCTCTTGCGAAACGACGGCGGCGGCGGCAAAATGGAGGCGGCGGCTCACCGAACTTGATTCGACATCGATCGATCGACGATCTTCGCCGGGACGACGGCGGCCGGTTCTACACTGGGTTCTACACTGTAGTCCGCTCGTTAAAGGGATGGTCCCCGTGCGTATCGTCGGCAGAGAAACGTTGCATCGCGGGGCGAAGTTCTCCTTCGCGGCGCACGACTTGGAATCGTCCGCCGGCGACTGCCTGCGGCGCGAATTCGTCGCCCATCCCGGGTCCGTCGTCCTGCTGCCCGTTCTCGACGACGGCCGGCTGGTGTTCATCCGCAACTACCGACATACGCTCGACCGCGTTTTGCTGGAACTGCCGGCCGGCACCCGAAACCCCGGCGAGCCGCCGCTGGCCGCCGCCGCCCGCGAACTGGCCGAAGAGACCGGCTACCGGGCGGAATCGCTGACCGTCGTCTTCGAGTTCTACCCCGCGCCCGGGCTCACCGACGAACGGATGACCGTCGTGCGAGCCGATCGGTTGACGCCGGGCGACCCCCAGTGGGAACCGGACGAAGAAATGAAGGTGGAAAAGTGGACGCCGACCGACGTCCGCACGTTGGCCGCCGAGGGCCGGATCGTCGACGGCAAAACGCTGGTGGCCTTGGGGGTCTACCACGGATCGATCGCCGGCCGCCGGCACGACGACCCGAATCTGACGGCCGAACCGCCGCCGCACGGTTAAGCGAGGCGGCGTTCCGCGCCGACTTGTAGACCAGCATTGATGATTTCGACGGCGGAACGACCATAATCAACGGCAGCAACCAAACGAGATGGATCGAAACGACGCGGCGGCGACCGACGCATCGGCCGCCGCGCGTTCGGGAGGGTTGGGCATGACGTCGACCGCGCGCCGTTTGCCGGAACCGATCAGCCCCGCTCTTCCCCTCGCCGCCGCGCCGGCCGCCGCCTACGCCGGCCGCCCCGACGATCGCGCCGTTTCTCCGCTCGACGCCGTCGTCGAGCGCAGCCTTGAACAGGTGTCAGCCGCCCCAGCCGGCACCCAACCTCTCGTCGAACCGGTCGCCGAGACGACGCCGAGCGGGCAAACCCCCACCACCGGCTCGGCCGGCGGTATGCGGCGCGGGGTCGCCGTCAGCCCCGGCGTGGTCGTCGCCCAGGTCCTCTGTCTCGACACCCTCGGCTTGACGGAAACCACCGCCGCCAAGGCCCCCGCCGACCTACCGTTGGAAGTCGCCCGCTTCAATCAAGCCTGCGAGGAAGCCGCCGTTCAACTGGGCGAACTGGCCGACGCCGTTTCACAGGAACTCGGCCGCCGCGAGGCCGCCATTTTCCGCGCCCAGTACCAAATGCTGTGCGACCGATCGTTTCTCACCCAGGTCCACGCGCTCATCCTCGACCGCGGGTTCGACGCCCCCAGCGCCTTGCGGGCGGTGCTGGCGGAGTACGAAACCGTTTTCAGCCAGATCGCCGACGACTACATCCGCGAACGGGTGGTCGATTTGCGCGACGTGGTGGCGCGGGTGCTGCGCCGCCTCGACCAAGCCGACCAAGACGGCGACCTCCTGCCGGTGAACGGGCCGGTGGTGCTAGTCGCCGAGGAACTGTTCCCCTCGCAGACCGTTCGGCTGGGCCGGTTGCGCATTGCCGGCATCGTCACCGAACGGGGCGGGGCCACCAGCCACGCCGCGGTCATCGCCCGCTCGCTGGGCATACCGGCGGTTTCAGGAGTGGTCGACCTCTTGAAGAAGGTGCGCACCGGCGACCTTATCGCCGTCGACGGCCGTGAAGGCTTGGTGCTCCTCGACCCCGGCCCAGAGGCCGTCTCGGCCTATCGCAAGTTGGAACGCGAATTCTTCGACTTCAAGGATTGCCTCGTCGAGAACCGCGACGAGGCCGCCGTGACCACCGACGGCGTCTTCGTCGACCTGTACGCCAACGTCAACAACCTGGCCGACGTCGAGGCCGCCCGCGACATCGGCGCCTTCGGCATCGGCCTTTACCGCACCGAATACCTCTTCCTCACCCACCCCACCATCCCAGACGAAGACGAGCAGTGCGAAGTCTACCGCGCGATGGTCGAAGCAAGCCCCAACCGCTCGATCACCATCCGCACTTTGGATCTCGGCGGCGACAAGACCGTCCCCTACTTCGGCCAGCACGGCGCCGCCCACGAGCCGAATCCGTTCCTCGGCTGGCGCTCCATTCGCATGATCGTCGAGCATCCCGATTTCTTCCTGCGGCAGATGCGCGCCATTCTTCGCGCCAGCGTGGCGGGGCAGGTCCGTCTGCTGCTGCCGATGCTCACCACGCTGGACGAACTGCGGCGAGTGCGGCGTCTGCTGCTGCGGGCGCGGCGGGAACTGACCGACGCCGGCACGCCGTGGAAGAACGTCGGCGTCGGCGTGATGATCGAGGTGCCGGCCGCCGCCCTCTGCATCGACCACTTCTTAGACCACGTCGACTTCATCAGCATCGGCACGAACGATTTGGTGCAATACCTGACCGCCGCCGACCGCGACAACCCCCGGGTCGCCCACCTGTGCGAGCCGCTCAGCCCCCCGGTCCTGCGGCTGCTGTGGGCCGTCGT
>JBOFFD010000924.1:0-3967 GCA_051648425.1 Planctomycetia bacterium | reverse complement strand
CGCCGCGCGGCAGCAGGGTCGCCTGCTGTAGATGTTCTTCCAGGGAGTCGCGGGCGGGGCCGTCCAGTCCGCTGACCGTCGCTTCGATGGCGTTGGACAGCCGAACGACGCCGCCGGGGTAAAGCTGCTGGCTGGCCGGCCCGACGCCGGAACTGATCCGGTTCTCCAGCGCCATCTTGAAGCTCGACGCCAAGCCTTCGATCCGTTGCCGGGCGGCGACCACGTCGCGGGTTTTATCGGCCAGCCGGCCGCGGATCCCGCCCAACAACTGCACTACGTGCTCGCGCAGGCGGAACTCGATCTTCTCTTCGATGTATCGGTAGAGAAGTTCAAGGACCGGCTTGCGGGCGACGCCGGCCAAGAGACTGACGCTCGACAGCTTGCCGGCGATCTCGGCGGCGCGGCGGGCGACGGCGCGGCGGGCCGTCAGCAACCCTTCCTTTTCGCGATCGACCGATCGTTGCAGAAAGTCGACCAGGCCCTCGGCGACGGCGTGGGCGCGAGCCAGCCGCAGGCCGGGTTCGTCCAGCGCCTTCACGATTTCCTGTTGCAACGGCGCCAGGGTCTCGGCGGCGACCACCCCCGACGCCTCGTGCAGCGCGGTCTCCCACGCCGACGACTTTTCAAACCCGCCCCCCTCCTGGTGCGGATCGAAACCCATCATCCCCTTGAACTCGTCCAAGGCGTCGCGGAAAAGCCGGGGAAGGTCGCCCAGGTTCGACTTGGTCGCCGCTTCGTCGAGCTGCGTCAGCCGTTTGCTGGCGGCGTCCTGAATCGGCGACGGCAACCGCCGATCGGCTTCCTCCAGCAGTCGTTTCGCCAAGAGGTTCGGATCGAGCCGGCGGGCCGATTCCGCGTCGACGTCGCTCTTCTTCACGCCGCCGACGGTCGACTCCATCCAGCGGTCGACCATCGCCGAATCAATGTGGGCGGCGGCCTGCCGGTAGAGTCGGCGGCGCGGAAAGACGAGCGAGAACCAGCCCAAGCCGCGGAACATCGGCCAAGAGGATTCCTTCGCCTTTTCGTCGACCGCCGCCCCCAGTCGGCTAAGGGCCGACTGCAAGACGAACTCGACGCCGGAATCGAGGACGAGGTCGTCGTTCGGCTCGGCGGTCGGTTCGCCGGTCGAATCGACGAAATAGACCGCTTCGACCGGCGGTTCGCGGAAGACGATCGGCTCGACGGTCGGGTCGAGCTGCAGGCGGAACTCGGCGTTCGGTTGGGTGTAGGTGAGCAGGTCTTGGGCGAGGGCGTAGTGATTGACGCGCTGCAGTTCGCGGCCGCGGTCGCCGCGGGCGAGACCGGCCAGCAGCAGCCCCTGCACGTCGGGGTGGGTCTCGCCGACGTCGTTCAGGATGTGACGTAATAGGTAACAGACGTCGAGGAACATACCGGAACCGGTGCCGCCGCCCATCGACGAGACGATGTAGACGCGCGGACGCTTGCGGCGCAGCTTGACGCCGGCGGTGTCGAGGTACTCGGCCATGGCGACGGGCGCCAGCAGCGAGTCGAGTTCCGCCTTCAGCCGCAGGGCGATCCGGCGGTAATGTTCAAAAAGGGCCAGCCGACCAAGCGGCCGGTGACCGTTGGTCGAACCGGACG
Source organism: Planctomycetia bacterium (assembly GCA_051648425.1). Classification (GTDB taxonomy): domain Bacteria; phylum Planctomycetota; class Planctomycetia; order Kolteriales; family Kolteriaceae; genus JBOFFD01. Next base: position 2,365 of record JBOFFD010000924.1, on the reverse strand, counting down.
AGCTGATCTCGAAGACGTAGTTGTTGTCCAGCCACGAAGACAGGTGCTTGCATTCGTCCCATTTACGAAGGTAGTGGACGGGACGGTTCAGTCGGCACGAAACGAACTGCTCGTAGGCTTCCGGCGACAGCCGCTCGCCGCCTTCGGAAGCGGCAAGGGACTGTTCGTCGGTGTCGAGGCCGAGCATGCGCACCGGCGGCGAGACATCGCCGATGGTGTAGCGGGCGGCGAGCTTTTGGCGAAGCTTCTCGGCGAACTTGACGCCCGCTCCGCCCAATCCGACCACCAGGGTCGGGCAGACGGAGCCGTCGGCGCTGGTTTCGATGTTGATCCGTTCGACCAAGCCGACCGGTCGGATGCGGGTGTAGAGGGTCGAGGCGACGGGGGAGGCGCGGTCGGACACCTTGGTCGAAAAGCCGGTGGGGCGTTCGCCCGACCGATCGGAAGGGGGGGCGAGTTCCGGGGGCGCCAGCTCGGGGGGCGCGGGCGGCGGGGTCGGCCGCAGGACGACGGGAATACTTTGGAGGGACAGCGGCGACGACACCAACCCTTCGACTGGACCGGAAAGGATCGGCCCGGTCGCGAGCGAGGTCGGTGTCGGGAGGGTGTTCGTCTGCAGCGTCGGAACGAAGCGGGAAACCCCTTCGGCGACGGCTGAGGCGCGCATCAATTCGTGAATCAAATCGGTGCAGGAAGGCCAGCGGTGTTCCGGGTCTTTCGACAACGCCCGAAGCACGATCGGCCGTTCCACCGCCGGCAGCGACGCCAGGTCTGGTTCCGCCATCAGGTGCTGCATCATCAACTGGCGGGTCGTCGGTCCGGGGAACGGACGCCGGCCGGTGAGCAGTTCCTGGTAGACGATCGCCAGGCTGTATTGGTCGCTGTGGCGGCTGACCCAGCCGTCGAAGGTCTCGGGCGGAGCGTAGACGGGCGTCACGCCGCCGGTGATCGACGCGCGTGAACCTTCGAGGTTTTTGACCAGGCCGAAGTCGCCGACCTTCACGTGGGTGCCGACGACGAAGATGTTCTGCGGCTTGATGTCGAGGTGCTGCAGGTCGTAACGGGATGACATGTGGTCGAGGGCTTCGGACGTTTCGATCAGGTAGCGCAGCAGTTCGGGGCGGGGGATGCCGGGCAGCCCTTCGCGCTGGCATTCGCGGTAGCGGTCGTCTAGGTTGCGGTCGGCCAGCTCCATGACAATGAGCAGTTGGCCGTCGACGATGTCGAACCGTTCCATCGACAGGATGAACGGGTGGCGGATTTCGCGGATGCGCGAGAGCGCCTTCAGTTCCTGTTCGGCGGCGCGGGAGTCGTCACGGTCGGCCGAGTTCATGTCGCCAAAAACGAACTTGATGGCCTTGTACAGGCCTCCGGGCACCTCGGCTTTCCAGACCTCGCCGAAACCGCCGCGACCCAACCGCTCGATCAAGCGGTAGCCGGGAATCGGTTCGGATCGGGAATCCCACGTTTCGGGCATGCCGGACTTCAACCTCTCAACCTACGCCGAGCGGCCGCGACGACCGTCGGACGTTTTCCTCGGGAGCGGCCAGTAGGTGCATCGCGCGAACAGGTCGCGATGGTCGCCTTCGGCGTCGGTCCGTCGAAGCAGTCGACGGCGGCGCATGCAACGGCGCTGGGCCGTTCCTCTCCCCGAATGAACAGTAGCTCAAAAACCCGGAAGATGGCGAAAAAATCGTCGCGCGGGATTTTTCCGCCGGCGCCGCGGCGGGCCGGCCGCCCCTGGAATGGCGTCGAACTGGTTCCCGTTCAATGAGTTCCGGCGGCGCCCGTCGGCGGAATTTCCCCCGAATTCCTTTCTCGCCTCTTGTTTGACGCTTCGACGACGCCCAAGTTAAATGGGCGTTGGACGAAACAGTTCGCCGGGTCTCCCCCGACATACCGAGCGGACTCCGTAGACTAACCGCGCCCGCGCGCTTTGGATTCGACTTTTCCCGCTAGGACGGATGGACCATGACGCAGTTGCTCGACGCCCGCCAAGGACGCATCACCCCGGAGATGGAATACGTCGCCCGGCGGGAGAACCTCGACGCCGAACTCGTCCGCTCGGAAGTCGCGCGCGGCCGGATGGTCATCCCAGCCAACAAAGTCCACCTGACCAAAAAACTCGAGCCGATGGCCATCGGCATCGCCTCCCGCTGCAAGATCAACGCCAACATCGGCAACTCCGCCGTCACCAGCGACGTCGACGCCGAGCTTGAAAAGCTGGCCACCGCCGTCAAGCTCGGCTCCGACACCGTCATGGACCTCTCCACCGGCGGCGACATCGACCTCATCCGCCGCGCCATCATCGACGCCTCCATCGTGCCCATCGGCACCGTCCCCATCTATCAAGCCATTCAGCAGG
>JBOFFD010000923.1:0-2349 GCA_051648425.1 Planctomycetia bacterium | reverse complement strand
GGTCGCTGCCCGACTTGTCGCTGGGCGCTAGTCCGCGGGCGTCGATCTTCCTCTTGCAGTGCGCCCGCGGCCGAGCGCTCTTGGCCGGCCGGCATTACTGCACGCACGAAGACGTCCACGCCGTGGCGCACGCGGTGCTTGGCCACCGCCTCATCTTGCGGCCCGAAGCCGAAGTGGAAGGCCGCCGAGTGGCGGAAGTGGTCGACGAACTGCTTTCTGAAACGCCGATTCCGCGGGTGGTGTAAGAGGAAACCCGATCCACTTCGTGGATGCAGCGGGACGATAAGTCGAATCTTATTCGTCGGCGGTCGGAGCCGGTTTCTTCTTCTTCTTTTTCTTTCTTTTGCCGTCGCTCGTGCCCAACGATTGAAGGCCCGTCCTCATGGCGTAGGCGCCGGCCGCGATCAAGAGATAGGCGAAGATCTGCCCGGCCGCCTGACCCGCGCCGCGCGCGCCACCGTGCTGCGGAACCTCGCGAAACAGACTGTTCATCACCAACAGTCCTCCCCAAACGAGGCCGATCGATCCAAAGATGATGTTACGCATACTCAAGTCGTCCCTAAGAATTTGATGCTGCGCGCGAAAAGGCCGTAGTGCTTCGCGACCTGTCGACGGCGACGCCTGGGTTTGGGAAAAGGCACACGCTTCGAGACGAAGACGACGGAATTGAACTTCGTTTATGCAGCCCGGCGGTAGACTTCCAGCGTGCGGCGGGCGGTTTCGGTCCAACTGAATCGGCGGATGCGCTTGAAGCCGCGGCGGCGGTAGTCGGCGGCGAGGGCCGGGTCTTCAAGAATCGCCCGCAGCGCTTCGGCTAGGCCGCGGTCGTCGTCGACGTCCACCGTCCAGGCGGCGTCGCCGACCACTTCCGCCAGGCTGCCGCCGGTCGTCGTCACCACCGGGCAGCCGCACGCCATCGCTTCCACCGGAGGCAGGCCGAACCCTTCGTACCGGCTGGGGTAGACGAACACCCCCGCGGCGTTCGTCAGCGCGACCAAGTCGTCGTCCGACAAGTAGCCGAGCCAGCGGACCGAACTCGCCCAGGGTTCGCGGTCGAGCATCGCGCGGACGTCGTCGGCGTGCCAGCCCCAGCCCCCCACCAACACCAGCGGGTGGGCCGATCGCAGCGCGGCCGGTAGCAGCGCGTACGCCCGCAACAGCCCGGCGACGTTTTTCCGCGGCTCGATGGTGCCGACGTACAGCGCGAACCGTTCCGGCAGGTTCCACCGCCGGCGGGCTTCCTCCACGACGGCCGGCGGCAGCACGCGGAACTCCGGGCGGGGCGCCAGCGGTACGGCGTCGATGCGGTCGGGCGCCACGCCTAAGACTTGTATAAGATCGCGCCGGGTCGTCTCTGAAACGGTGACGAACCGCTGTGTTCGGGCGAGCGCCTGTTCCAAGTTCTTGTGATACTTTTCGACGCGGTGCGCCGGATGCCATTCGGGGAAGAGCAGCACCGAAAGATCGTGGACGGTGGCGACCGTCGACCCGGGCAGTTCCAGCGGCAGGGCGTCGGGTTCGTGGTAGACCGAACAGCGCAGCCACCGGCCGCAGCGTTTAAGATGTTCGTTCACCGCCGCGTGGCCGACTCGCTTGGCGAAGCCGACGCCCCCGGCCAGCCAGCGGCGCCACATGGAAGCCGCCGCGTCACCCGACGAAGCCTTGCGCGACGCTTCAAACGCGCTCGACGCCCATTTCAGCGGCGCGCCGGCGAGCGTGGAACTGAGCGGTAAGAGACGGATCGGCGAGCTTCCGCGGTCGTCTCGGATTCGGTCGGCTTCGGGCAGATGGCGCAGCAACTGCGCGACGTAGTTCCCCACCCCGGACCGTTGGCGGTGGGCGGTGAGGTCGTTCAGCAAAACCGTACGCGGTTCGTCCATGTCGATTCCGTTCCGTCGCTTCGACGCCGGTGGGCGCGCGGAAGTCCTCACCATCGATCGCCGAGGGACGCAAGGCGGGTTCGTCGACGGTGCGGCGGAAGTCGTTTTTCGAGTCGGGCGGGGCTATACCACGGCCGGCGAACGTCGCCAGTGCGTTTTTCCGTCGGCGATTCCTGCGGCAGTTTCGCCGGCGGTTCACTACAACTCCCGCGCGGAGGCGAATGATCCGGCGCGACGACGCCGGCCGCCTTCCCGCGTGGATCGCCGTGCAGGAGCCTCGTCACCATGCCGACCCCGGCCGATTTCAGTTCCGCCGCACTCTGGCAACGGTTCTGCCGCTTCCTTTACTCGAACGCCGAACTGGGCCTGGCGGTCGACGTCAGCCGCATTCCGTTCGACGACGCCGCCCTCGAAGGGCTGCGGCCGAAGTTCGCCAAGGCGTTCGACGCGATGGCGAAGTTGGAAGCCG
>JBOFFD010000922.1:0-4889 GCA_051648425.1 Planctomycetia bacterium | reverse complement strand
TTGTCGAGTTTGGCCGGGTCGTCGTACGTCCCTTCGGCGATTTCCCGCCGGACGCGAAAGACGAGCTGCCGGCGGGACTCGGGCAGGCGATGGATCTCCCTGCTGAACTCCCAAGGCTTCGGTGTCTGTTCCACGGCGTCATGCATCTCGCTGTCGGTCGATCGTCGCGGAAGACGGTTGGCCGCGGTGTCGGGGCGGAAACGTCCGCCGAAGGCTTCGCCGTCGAATCGATGGAAGTTTATCATGGATTTCCTACACCCGGCGTCCTGCGCGTGGTCATTTTTTGCGAACCGACGGGCTTCCAGGCTACCGTTCGGTTCGACGACTTCTTTTGCCGGACTCCCGCCTAATCCGGCCGCGCTGCTTGACGAACCCCGTGGCGTCGGCGCTTCCGACGGTCGGCGGTCCAGTGTCTCGCAGGACGCTTGGCTGGTGAAGACAACACCCGTTCTATCGTCGGGTTCGGCGGCGGGATTGAGGGCCTTCAAACGCCGATTGCGGCCTACCGCAACTCGTCGTCCGAACGTCCCCCGAACTCGGAAATCGCCACCGACCGTTTCGATGCACTTACGCGGCAAATTGAGCACGACGACTGCCGCCCTTCCGGATTTTGGTCGTCGCGTCGCCGTTCGGCGACAAAGGGTGCTGAACCGCGTCATACATCGTTCGGTCGGATGTCTTCGCTGGATGTTAAAGCATCCGCCGTGCCAATCGCCCGGCGACCGCCCGGCCGGCCGGCCGAATTCGTTCCAACCTCTTTCAATGCCGATTTTTGCGGGATACCAAAAAATGCCGCCGACGCCGTCGCACCGTCGCCGCGAGCCGCCGTTTGGTAATTTTTACTCGGCGCCGACCGGTTGGAACGAACGGGCGCCGCCGCACGCCGCTTGAAGCCTTCGGCCGGCTCCGTAAGGCAACGCCGCCGCCCGACGCGCCACTGCGGTTTTCCAGGAATTTTTCAGGAGATTCCGTCATGACGACGTTCAGCGTCGCCCCGCACTTTTCGATGGCGAACCACGCCCTCGCCGCGGGCCTCCTAGCGATGGCCGGCGTCGCCTTTTTCGGTGGGACGGCCGACGCCGCCGACAAGGAAGGCAAGCCAGCCCGCGTTTTCGAGATGCGCACCTACTACGCCCCCGCCGGCAAAATGGACGCCTTGCTCGCCCGCTTCCGCAACCATACCTGCAAACTGTTTGAAAAACACGGCATGGAGCTGGTGTCGTTCTGGTCGCCGACCGATCCGGCCGACGCTCAGACGAAGCTGGTGTACGTCCTCGCCTTTCCTAGCAAGGAGGCCGCCGATCGAAGCTGGGCCGCCTTCCGCGACGACCCCGACTGGAAGAAAGCGAAGGCCGACTCGGAAAAGGACGGCAAGCTCGTCGAGAAGGTCGAATCGGTCTTCCTCGTCGGTGTCGACTTCTCGCCGCTGAAGTGACCGGCCCGACCCGTTTTCGTTACTGTCTTTTCGAGGAAGGTTTAGCGAAACGATCGAGGCGAAGGACCGTACCGGGGACGGTAACGCGGATTCAAGAAGCAGCGGCGGCGTTCGATCAGGCCGGAAGGAACCTTTCATTGTCCGCGACCTCCCGCGATCTTCCTTCCGTCGACGCCGCCCAACTGCGGGCGTGGGACGACGAGCATCTTTGGCATCCGTTCACGCCGATGGCCGCCCACCGCGCGGAAGCGCCGCCGATCATCGTCGACGCCGACGGATTCCACCTCGTCGACGCCGAGGGCCGGCGCTACCTCGACGGCACGTCTTCACTGTGGTGCAACGTCCACGGCCACCGTGTCCCGGAAATCGACCAGGCCGTCCGCGACCAGCTCGGCCGGGTCGCCCACTCGACGCTGTTGGGGTTGGCGAACGAACCGGCGGTGCGCTTGGCGCGGGCGCTCGTCGAACGGGCGCCGGCCGGCTTGAACAAGGTCTACCTTTCCGACAGCGGCGCCACCGCCGTCGAAGCCGCCCTCAAGATCGCCTTCCAGTACCACCGCCAAAAACCGGGCGGCGCCGACGAACCGCTGCGCGACCGCTTTCTGGCGCTGGACGACGGCTACCACGGCGACACGCTGGGGGCGGTCAGCGTGGGCGGCGTCAAACTGTTCCACAGCGTCTACCAGCCGCTGCTCTTTCCGTCGCTGCGGATGCCGGCGCCGCACGCCTACCGCACGCCGCCCGGCGTCTCGCGGGACGAATACCTCGAATTCTGCGCGACCGAAATGGAACGCACCATCGACGAGCACGCCGATCGGTTGGCGGCCGTCGTCGTCGAGCCGATCGTGCAAGGGGCGGCGGGAATCCTGGTCCATCCGCCCGGCTACCTGAAACGGCTGCGCGAGCACACCCGCCGGCATGGCATTCTGCTTATCGCCGACGAAGTGGCGGTGGGCGTCGGTCGGCTGGGTGCGTTCGCCGCCTGCGAACTGGAACAGGTCGCGCCCGACCTGCTTTGTTGGGCGAAGGGTCTCACCGGCGGCTACCTGCCGGTGGCGGCCACGCTGGCGACCGACGCCGTCTACGACGCCTTCCTGGGCGACCCCGGCGACCTAAAAACCTTCTTCCACGGCCACACCTTCGCCGGCAACCCGCTCGGCTGCGCCGCCGCGCTGGCGTCGCTGAAACGCATGGACGACTTCGGCGTCTTGGACAACGTCCGCCGGTGCGAGCGGGTGCTGGCCGAGCGGTTGGGTGGCTGGCGCGACCAACCGCATGTCGGCGACGTCCGCGGCCGGGGCATGATGTGGGGCGTCGAACTGGTGCGCGACAAGGAAACGAAGGAGCCGTTCCCCTACTCCGAGCGGTGGGGCCACCGCGTGACGCTGGCCGCGCGGGAACGCGGCGCGATCGTTCGGCCGCTGGGCAACGTGGTCGTCGTGATGCCGGCGCCGGCCATGCCGGCGGCGCTAGTGCATGAACTATGCGACGTAGTGGACGACTCGATCCGCGCCGTCGTCGGTTCGTAGGGCTGGGAGACGTGGAGCGGCTTCAAGGAGTCGCCAGGATTTCCTGCCAAGAACCGGCCGTCCACAGGGCGTCGATCATCCGGTCGAGGCGTTCCAGATCGTCGATCGAAGCGAGTTCCATTTCCACGGCGGCGTCGGCGGCTCCGTAACACCGGCTCCCCTGCCGCCGCAGCACGTCGCGCCGGCCCTTGATCTCGCCTTTGATCTCGCCTTTGAGCAGCCCTTTGGTTTCACCTTCCAGGATCGCTTCGTCGTAGGCCGTTAGTTGGGACATTTCCCCGACTCCTTGAAAGATCGCTTCCACTTCGCTTTTCGACGCCCGCAACAACGTGAGGGTGCTCGCCGCCTTGAGCAGCCGCATCGCCTCTGGTTGCGACGCTTCTTTCCCGAGCCGTTTCTCGATCGCTCGCACGACCTCGCGCAGCGCTTCGGGCAGCGGCCGGTCGTCGGGCATTCAGGCCAGCACCGCAAGTGGGAGGGCCGCCAAGCCGCCGTTCAAAAAGGCGTCGACCGGCAACTCCCACAGGCGGATGATCTCATAGTTGAATTCTACGCGGTTCGGACCTTCGCCGTAGATGAGAATTCCGGTGAGGTTTTCCGCGTCGGCCTTTTTCCGCAGCAGCATCAGGACCGACCGAACCGGGACGCCGTGGCGGTAGAACAGAACGGCGTTGTAAAGATGCAGCCGGCCCGGCAACGTCGGGTCGCGGACGGACTGGAAGTTGATGTCGGCGACGGCTTTCATCGGCTTGCCAAAGGCGATGGCCACGTCGGTGGCGGCCGTCAAGAGCGACAGATCAACGTTGACGGCGACGGCCGGCTCGTTCGTGGGCAGTCCGAAGAGCGGCGCGAAGTCGGCGAAATTCTCGGCGACGATCGATTTCAGCGTGGCGTCGAATGGTAGCGGCATGGTGTCGAGATAGGAACTGAACCGGCGCGGCGGCAACGCGATCGGCCGCTTCGGCGCTTCGGTGAAACTGCTCTTCTCAAACCGCGAACGTCGTGGTATCCGACCTCCGCGATTTCGATTCCTTGATTCCCAAACGCAGAACGATCGCTCGGCGCCGACGCATTCCGTCGACGGTTGGGCGGCGTCGTCGACCGCGCCGCCGGTCGACACTCGGCCGCGCTTCGGCCGGAAAGGAGTTCCCATGCGCTCCACTTGGTTGGCATTGGCGATCGCTACGACCGCGCTGGCGGGCGGCCCCGGCTGCTCCCTGCTCAACGGCTACTACCTGCCGGCGAACCACTATACCTTCGCCACCGTCGCGGAGAAGGAAGTGGCCACCAACCTCGTCCGCACCATGGACAACCTTCGCTACATTCTGAAACAGAACAACTTCGTCGTGCGAAAAAACACCAGCGACGACGACCGCGCCTGCGTCGTCGCCACGCGGGACGGTCGGGAATACACCTTCGATCTGGAACAGGTCGGCGACGGTTGCAAAGTCCGCGTGGAGATCAATCAGTCGGGCAACGACGGCGACGCCTGGCAGCTTTTGCGCGACGTCGAAATGATGCCGTGATTCCGCGCCCTCTCTCGGCGTTTGGCACGCATACTGCATATAATCATGCCAAAGCGAGGCGCGAGAACGCCTCATGAGAAAGGGAGATTCCTCCATGTTCCGCAACCGTTTCTTCGCCGTCGGCGCCGCTACCGTCGCCTTCGCGGCTTCCGCCCTCACCGTCGACACTGCCGAGGCGCAGTTCCGGCCCCGCCGCAACTTCTCGTTCAGCTATTCGAGCGGCCCGCAGTATCAGCCCGCCTACCCGATCTACCCCTCGCATCCGGTCTACGGCGGCCCCATCGTCGTCGAACCGCCGATCGGCTTCGATCCCAACCCCACCGTGGTCGATTCCGGCCCGCGCGTCGGCGGCGTCGGCTACGACCCGTACAGCGGCCAGACCACCATCGGCGTCAATCG
>JBOFFD010000921.1:0-1756 GCA_051648425.1 Planctomycetia bacterium | reverse complement strand
GAAGTCGAGTTCGGTGCGGCTGGCGTCTTCCGGCGAGAACTCGACGTCGCCGCACAGGCTGCGGGCCAGCTTCACCCCGTCGACGGCGCGGCGGACGATCTCTTCCTTCGCCATGCGCAGTTTGAATTCGCGGTGGATGGCGCTGGTGGCGAGGAAGACGTGGACCCGGCCGCGCTCGGCGCCGCGGACGGCGTCGGCGGCGCGTTCAATGTCTTTTTCGGTGCAACGGGCCAGGCCGCAGATGATCGGGCCGCGGACCTGTTCGGCGATGAGCTTGACGGCCTCGAAGTCGCCGGGGCTGGCGATCGGGAAGCCGGCTTCGATGACGTCGACGTTGAGTTCCGCCAGCGCCTGCGCGACCTCCAGCTTTTCCTCGCGGTTCATGCTGGCGCCGGGCGACTGCTCGCCGTCGCGCAACGTGGTGTCGAAAACGATCACCTGATCCGTCGACATCGCTCGCTCCCTTGCTTGGAGGCTCGGCGTGGAACGCGGGAGGGCAACAAAAAAGCCCTGGAACCTTCGCGTTCCAGGGCCGGCGTATTTCGGACGTTCTGCATCGACGCCGTCTACGTACCCTGGACCGTCGCCCGCGGAAGCGGGGCGAGGTTTAGTTCCAGGGATAGTAGCAGAGTCGGTTTCATGGTTGATAGGAGAATAGCGACCGGCTGGGGCGTCGTCAATCCCCGACGCGCGGTTTTCGGCCGGCGAGCCGTCGGCGCGACACCACCCGCCGCCCCGACCCGATTGGTCGGCGAAGTCGACCGAATCCCGGCGAAATCGCTACGTCGGGTCGAGCGGCGTTTGGGCGAGCGCGGCCAGTTCCTCGACGCAGTCGTCGAGCGACACCACCGCCTGCAGGAAGTTGGTGTGGGCCAGCTCGGCGGCGACCAGGGCGCGGAACTCGCCGGCCGTCGCCTTCAGCTTGCTAAGCTTCTTCCGCAGCATCTTCTGCTGTTCGACGGCGTCGCCCACGCGCGTCTCCAACGCCCGCGAGGCGTCGAAGATCGTCCGCACGGTTTCCATGAGTTGGGGGAAGTCCTCCACCTCTTGGCAGTGCTTGAGGAAGGTGCGCACCATCCAGGCGTGGGCCATGACCCGCTCGACGCGCGCCAGCCAAGCGGCGGCGGGTCCAGTGGCAGCCTGGGGCGTCGGGTCGTCGTTCACGTGGTCGCTCGCCATCGGCCGAGAGGTCCATAAACTAGGAAGGCGGCGTCCTTCCCCACGACGATGGTACGACGACCGAACCACCGCGTCCCGCTTGCGCAACGGTGCAAGCCACTGGCAAAGGTCCGCCGTCGATGGACGATCCGCTGATTTTCAACATGGGGAAGTACGAGGCGAAATTCCCCACCGACCGCCTCTACGCCCGCAACCACCTATGGATGCAGCCGATCGCCGGCGGGCCGGACCGCTACCGCGTCGGCTTCTCCGGGTACGCCGTCCGGCTGCTGCAAGACGTATACTTCTTGGAATGGTCGATCCAGACGGGCGACTTCGTGGTGGGCAAGCAGGACGTCGGCGAAGTCGAAAGCGCGAAGGCGGTGTCGAACCTATACTCTCCGGCCGCCGGCACGGTGTTGAGCTTGAACCCTGCGGTGATGAACGACCCCGCGCTAATCAACGCCGACGGCTACGGCAAAGGCTGGCTTTTGGAAATGGAAGCCCCCGGCGCCGACCTTCTGCCGCCGGCCGAGTATATTGTCTTTCTGGAAGGCAAATGGGAGGAGACGCAGCGTCACCTCAAGGGCCAAATGAA
>JBOFFD010000920.1:0-2195 GCA_051648425.1 Planctomycetia bacterium | reverse complement strand
CGACCACTGCAGCCGGACGCGGGGCGGCGGACCACCCCGGCTAAAAGGAGTCGGATCGCTACACCAAGCCCGAAATGACAGTAGCGAGCTCGGGAAACAGCGGGTAAGGAGCTGGTAAGGGAGCGGGATCATGGGAAATTCCGCCGTCGTCGCTTCCACCCTCGCCGCTCTGTTCCGAACGGAGCACGGCCGCGTGTTGGCGACCGTCGTTCGGTTGGTCAAGAACTTCGACCTGGCCGAGGAGATGGTCCAGGAAGCGTTCTGCGAGGCGTCGCGGCAGTGGCCCGTCGGGGGCGTGCCGGCGTCCCCGGTCGCCTGGCTCGTTTCGTGCGCCCGCTTCAAAACGATCGACGCCGTTCGGCGGCGCGGCAAGCTTCGCGAACTGGAACCGGAACTCGCCCAACGAATAGAGGAGATTCAGTCCGCGAACCGCGAGGCGTCGCAACGCGAGATCCAGGACGACCACCTGCGGCTCGTCTTCACGTGCTGCCACCCCGCCCTCGACCCGCAGGTCCAGGTGGCGCTGACCCTCCGCGAAGTGTGCGGGTTGACCACGGAGGAGATCGCCTCGGCGTTTCTCGCGGCCCCCGCGACGATCGCCCAACGAATCGTGCGCGGCAAAGCCAAGATTCGAGACGCGGGAATTCCGTTTCGGACGCCCGACTTCGATGAGTTGCCGGAGCGAATCGATTCGGTGCTGTCGGTGTGCTACCTCGTTTTCAACGAAGGCTACTCCGCCTCGTCGGGCGACGTCCACACGCGGCCCGACTTGTCGGGCGAAGCGATTCGGCTGGGCCGTCTGTTGTGCGAACTGCTGCCCGAAGCGGAGGTGTTCGGGCTGCTCGCGCTCATGCTGCTGCACGAGTCGCGGCGAGAGGCCCGCACCACGCCGGCCGGCGACGTGATTCTGCTCGAAGAGCAGGATCGCTCGCGGTGGAACCGGGCGCACATCGACGAGGCGCGGCGACTGCTCGCCCGCTCGTTCGCCTCGGGCGAGGTCGGGTCCTACACGGTCCAGGCCGCGATTTCGGCGGAACACGCGCGGGCGCCGACCACGGCCGAGACCGACTGGTCCGCGATCGTGGCTTGGTACGACCTGCTCCTGCGGGCCGAGCCGTCGGCGGTGGTGGAACTGAACCGCGCCGTCGCCATCGCCATGAGGGACGGCCCCGAGGCGGGATTGGAACTCATCGAAGCCTTTCGTGAGCGGGAAAGCCTCGCGGACTACCACCTTCTGCACGCCGCCCGCGCCGACCTGCTGCGACGGCTCGGCCGCCGCGACGCGGCCGCCGAAGCGTATCGCGAGGCCCTGATCTTCGCCCGGCAGGAGCCGGAACGCCGCTACCTCGCCAAGCGAATCCACGAGTTGTCGTAAGCCCCTGGACGACTCCGAAGCGCAACACCCGTGGGGATGAACCGACCGGTGCGCGATCCAAATTTTTCCCGAGCCGCCGTCGATTCGCCGGTTGCTCGTTCGACTACGGGGTGAAATCGCGGGACGGCTGTGGAGCGGCAATCCCTCAAGCAAGGAGAGAAGTGATGAAAGTCGCGGTATTCGTCAAGGCCAGCAAGTCTTCGGAAGCGGGCGAGATGCCGAGCCGGCAACTACTGGCCGACATGGGTCGGTACAACGAGGAACTGGTCAACGCCGGGATCATGAAAGACGGGGCCGGTCTGCACCCGACCACCAAGGCCGTCCGGGTGCGGTTCTCGGGAAAGAACCGCAGCGTTCTCAACGGCCCCTTCGCGGAGACGAAGGAACTCGTCGCGGGGTACTGGTTGTGGGAAGTGAAGTCGATGGAAGAGGCGGTCGAGTGGCTGAAGAAATGCCCGAACCCGATGCCGGAAGACTCGGAGATCGAGATCCGACCGCTCTTCGAGGCCGACGACTTCGGCGCGGAGTTCACGCCGGAACTGCGCCAAAAGGAGGCCGAACTGGAAGCGGCGTTGTCGATGGGGAAGGCGACCGTGCAGCCGTATTTGTTCTTCGCGGGACGCTGCGACGAAGCGTTGGAGTTCTATAAGACCGCGCTGCGTGCGAAAGTCGGCATGGTGATGCGATTCAACGAAAGCCCCGATCCCACGCCGCCGGGAATGCTTCCACCGGGCTTTGAAACAAAGATCATGCACACTGAATTTCAGGTCGGCGGCATGACGCTGATGGCCTCGGACGGCTGCGAGGCCGAATCCCGGTT
>JBOFFD010000919.1:0-1541 GCA_051648425.1 Planctomycetia bacterium | reverse complement strand
TTGCGGTGCAGGGTTTGCGAGCCGTAGCGGTAGAAATCGTCGTCTTCGATATCGTCGTGGATGAGCGACGCCTTGTGGAAGACCTCCATCGCCAAGGCGACCCGGCGGGCGCCGTCGTCGAAGGTCGGCTCGGCGTCGGGGGCGACGCCCTCGCCGCCGTTGGTGGAAGCGCCGCGGAGGGCGTCGAAGGCGGCCAAGGTGATGAACGGGCGGAACCGTTTGCCGCCGCGCTTGACGAAGTCGAGGGCGATCGCCTCGGTGGCGGCGGCCGGCTGCTTGACGGGGTCGACCATGCCGCCGGTGCGGTCGCGCAGGCCGGGGGCCAGGCGGTAGAGGTGGTCGTCGAAGACGGCGTTGGCGGCCCGCAGCAGCGGCACGTACGACCGCGTTCGCACCTTTGGTTCGTGGTACAGGTCGAGGACTTCGTGGATCCAGTCTTCGTCGAGGGTGGTGTTTTTGCAGTCGCCCGAATGCAACGGCACGGCGTACGACGGCACGCCGGCCAGCAGCACCTTGTCGATCGCCTTTTCAAGCACGTTCAGGCAGGCGACCCCCAGAATCGCGTCGATGCGGCCGCTGACGATGATCTTCAGGATGATCGGCGTGCCTTCGGCGACCAGCACCTTGTAGCCGAGTTCCTCGGCCTTCACCTTGAAGTCGGCGATGTCGCAGGCGCCGCAACGCTTGCAATCGAGGCCGAAGTCGTCGTAGTCGGCGGGGCAGCCCTCGGCGTGTTTCAGGCAGTGCGGCAGCAGCAGCATCCGCCGATTGAACGGCACCGCCGCGAACTGTTCCTTCCAGAAAGCGTTGCCGATCATCACCATCGCGAAGCCGAGGTACTTTTCGTCCAGACCACGGCTTTCCAGGAACTCGCGGCTCCACCGCTCGAGCTGCTTGCGGGTGAACGGCTTCGACCGGTCCAGCCCGGCGATGAAGTGGAACGCTTCGGCCTTGAGATGTTCGCGCAGCGAGAGCGGCTCCGGGTTGACCTTGAGGTGCTTGCTTCCCTTCTTCGGGGCGTCGGCGGCCGGCGCCGCCATGGGCGACGCTTCGACCAGTTCGGGGGCGGCATCCGTCAGTGCGCTCGTCGTCGACATCCCGTCATCCCCTGTTTCAAACTTGCCGGTCCACGCGGCGGACCCTGCTGCTTATTCGACTCGAAAAATCCTGCGGCGGACGGGGACGGCGCGACGTCTTTTTTCGCTGTGTTCGCCGGGACCGGAGTTCCGTCCCAACGTCCCCTCGTGGCGGACGGGGACGTCCACCCTACATTCAACATCTCGTCCCAACGACGGGAGGAGACCGCTTAGACGGCCGACGATCGCAGGGGCGTGCCGTCGCGTCCAGTCGAATCCAACGTTTCGACGACGCTCCGCAGAGCGCCGACCGTAAAGATTAAAGGGTAAAGCTGCTCGAAATACCAGCGTTTGGCGAAATAGAACCCGATCGGGGCCGGTTGGAGGTATCGGCCGTCGCGGACCGCCGACGCCAGCCAATCGACGCCGGCGGCCAACGCCGCCGCCGCTTCACCCTCCATCGAC
>JBOFFD010000918.1:0-1758 GCA_051648425.1 Planctomycetia bacterium | reverse complement strand
CCGCGGGCTATGGGAGCTATGAGGCTAACGCGAAACCCACCTCGGAGCCTTTCATGCCGTTCGCTCAATGGTCCACCGTCGTTGTTTGCATCACCTGCTGTTGCTCGACGGGCGTCGCCGAACCGGCCTGGAGGGTCGGGTTCTCGTCGATGGTGATAACGCCGGAGTCGCCGACGTGGCTCTGCGGCTACGGCGGCCGGACGAAGCCGGCCGAGGGTAAGATTCACGATCTGTACGTCAAGGCGTTCGCGGTCGCGGCCGCGGGGGATGAAAAGACCCGACTCGTCTTAGTGACCCTCGACCTGGGGTCGATGAGTGAATTCATCGCCGAAGGCGTCGCCGCCGAGGCGAAGAAGAAGTTCGGCCTGCCGCGCGAGGGGTTGATCTTCAACGTCTCGCACACGCACTGCGCGCCGGAAGTGGCGGCCGAACGGCTCGTCTTCCACGCCCTGCCGCCGGCCGAGGAAGCGAAGCTGGCGGCCTACATCGACGATTTGAAGACCAAGCTCGTCGATTTGATCGGCGAAGCGCTCTTAGACATGAAACCGGCCGATCTGACTTGGTCCAAAAGCGCCGCGACGTTCGGCCGCAACCGCCGGTTCCCCACCGCCGCCGGCTTCGTGAATCAGCAACATGACGCCGGCGTCTCCGACCGCGACGTACCCGTCCTGCGCGTCACCAACGCCGTCGGCGGCCTCGTCGGCGTCTTATTCGGCTACGCCTGCCACAACACCACGCTGGCGTTTCAACAGTACTGCGGCGACTACGCCGGCTTCGCCCACCAACAAGTCGAACAACGCCACCCCGGCGCCGTCGCGCTGTTCGTCATGGGTTGCGGCGGCGATCAAAACCCTTACCCGCGGCATGGCCCCGACGGGTTGAAACACGCCGAACGGCACGGCCGCGAACTGGCCGACGCCGTCGATGAAGCGCTGAAGGCGCCGGGGACGCCCGTCCGCGGCGCACTGAAGCTGGCGTACAGCGTCGAAACGCTGGCCCTGGAACCGGCCCCGACCGACGCCGTGCTGCGGGAATGGTCGACCGGGCCGGAAGGTCCGCGGCGGCGCAAGGCGATGTATCTTAAAGAACAGCTTCGGAAAAACGGTAAGATCGATGAAACACAGCGCTGCCCGCTGCACGTCGCGCGTTTCGGCGACGACTTGTTGTTCGTGGCGGTCAGCGGTGAAACGGTGGTCGATTACTCGCTGATCTGCAAGAAGGAGTTCGCGGATAAGACGAAGATCGTCTGGACGGCCGGTTACAACGACGACGTGTTCGCGTACCTGCCGTCGCGGCGGGTGTTGCTCGAAGGCGGCTACGAAGGCCGCGACGGCATCCTACACCAACTGACGCCCGCCCCGTTCACCGACGCCGTGGAGGACGTCGTCATGGGCGGCCTTCGCAAATTGGTCGCCGAGACGGCGAAAGACTGAACGCCGGAAGTTCTTAGCCCTCAAGAGGCAGGGCTTCCAAGGTGTGCGGCGAATCCATAAGTTATTATTTCGCAATACTTAAGGAAATCCTTTTGGTGATTAGGGATTTTCTAGGGCAGCCGATAGGCTGTTCTCATGGACCTCGACGACTACGAACGACATCTCGTCGGCTGGTTGTGCTGGGCGTGCCACGCCGCCACTGGCCTGTCCAACGGCCGTCAGCGGCAGTGCCCCGCTGCCGCAAGAAGTGGAGCTACAGCAACAGGAGGACGCGCTGGGAGCTCCTCAAGGCGTTCTGCCTCAACGCCACCGCCCACCACGCCGC
>JBOFFD010000917.1:0-2927 GCA_051648425.1 Planctomycetia bacterium | reverse complement strand
GATTCAGGCGCAGAACGTGCCGGCGTCGTCGCGGCTGCGGTCGGCGCTGCCCCCCAACCATCAACGCATTTGGGACTCGCTGCGCCCGGAAGGCCGGGTCGACTTTGAATGCCTGGTGGTGAACGGACCCGACACGCCGATGAACCTGCGCATGACCATCGACCCCGCCGCCGCCGCCATCACGCCCGACCGGTTTCCTTACAGACTGCACGGTTTCGATGGTAAGATCCGCGTCGCCGACGGCAACGTTTGGTGGGACCGACTGGTGGCGAAACACGGCGACCACGTGATGATCGAATGCAGCGGCGGCTCCGCGGAAGGCGCCGACGGCGGCGGCGTCTTCACCGTCGAACACCTGAAATGCCCCAACCTGCCGGTCGATTCAGACCTTCGCCGCGCCATGCCCGAAGGCGTGTCGACCGTCTTCGACTTCCTGGAACCAACCCGCCCCTTGGGCGTTCAGTTCAAGAAGCTGCAGGTCCGTTGGTTCGAGGATCCGAATCTGCCGCACATGGTGGCTTTCGACGGTTCGGCGCAGTTGCAGCGCAGCGGCCTGCTGCCATCGCTTTCAGGGAAGAACGCCACCGGCGGCGTCACGCTCGTCGGCTACTGCAAGGGCGAAGACCGCCACGTCGAAGGCAACGTCTCGTTCGATTCGATTTCCATCGCCGGGTACAACGGTTCCGACGTTCGCGGCCAGGTGGTGGTGCGGCAGAACATCGTTGAAGTGAAGAACATCACCGGCAAGGTGTACGACGGCGAGCTGCACGGATCGGTGAAGGGTGACGTGGGGTCGACGCCCGCCTACGACTGCCGGCTGGCGTTGTTCAAGGCGAAACTGGGAACCTACCTGCGCGAAGTTCAGAACAAGCCGCCGACAGCCAACGGCGTGGCCGATCTTTACTTGTTCTTAAGCGGTCGGTCGCCCGATCTGCATTTGCTCAACGGCTCCGGTCGCTTCCATCTGCGCGAAGCCGACCTCTACCGGCTGCCGGTCGTCTTAGACTTGTTCGACCTGCTCAACTTCCAGTCGCCGAACGGCCAAGCGTTCGACGAAGTCGATTGCAGCTTCCACTTGCGCGATCGGATGATGATCCTGCACAAACTCGATCTGCAGGGGCCGTCGCTGAGTTTGGTCAGCGAAGAGGAAGGCCGTATGAACATGGAAACGCTGCAACTCGACGTACGGCTGCGGCCGCGCTGGGGACCGCGGGTGGGCCGAGGCCGACTGAACATTCCGTTCGTAACGCCCGCCGTCGACCAGACCGCCGACCAACTCATGACGATCCGCGTACAAGGCCGGCTCGACGAACCGGTCATTTCGCCGGAACTGATCCCCGGCGCGAAGCGAATCTTAGACGGCCCCGCGAAGGCGATCGGCAACATCGGCCGCGGCCTAGGCGCCGACCCGCGTTCGGAACGGTGACGAGATTCATCGCGGCGTCGTCCGGCGGCCGTCGGAGAAATCGTCGCAGCAGCGGGTTCGCGCGAGAACCCTATGTTGAATAGCAGTGTCGATTCCGGCGTGACGCCGCGCGGCGGACGTCCGACGATTTCTGGTTCGACGGCGAACCGTCTATAGAATGTCGCCGTCCAAGAGTGAATTTTCGAGGGAGTCGCGCCGATTATGATGAAAATGCGTTTGGTGACGCCGGGACCGATGATGGTGCCGCCGGAGACGCTGCTGGAGCTGGCCAAGCCGGTCACCCACCACCGCACCGACGAAACGAAGGCGCTCATCGCCGAAGCCGTCGACGGCATTAAAAAGGTCTGTCTCACTAAGAACGACGTCGTGCTGCTGACCAGTTCGGGCACCGGCGCCATGGAAATTTGCGTCGGCAACTTCGTCCGCCCCGGCGATAAGGCGATCATCCTCACCGCCGGCAAGTGGGGCGAACGCTGGGTCGAACTCTGCAAGGCCTACGGGGCGAACGCGATCGTCGTTGAAGAAGCGTACGGCAAACAGGTTCCGCCCGCTCGACTGGCGGCCGCGTTAGCCGAACATCCCGACGCGGTGGTCGTTCTGTCGACCCTTAGCGAGACGTCGACCGGCGTCGTCCACGACGTCAAAGCCTACGGCGAAATCGTCGCCAAGACGCCCGCCCTGCTCGCCGTCGACGGCATCAGCGGCGTCGGCGCCTGCGAATGCCGCACCGACGATTGGCGCATCGACCTTCTCTGCGTCGGTTCTCAAAAGGCGCTCATGGTGCCGCCCGGCCTTGCGTTTCTCACCGTCAGCCCCAAGGCGAAGGCCGTCCTCGAGACCCGCACCCTGCCCGCCTATTACTTCGATCTTAAGAAAGGTCTGAAGGCCGCCGCGAAGAACGATACGCCGTTCACCCCCGCGCATACGCTGATCGGAGCGCTGGCCGTCAGCCTGCGGCGCGTGGTTGCGGAAGGGATCGAGAACGTCTGGACGCGCACCGATCAAATGGCGCGGGCGTTCGGCAAGGCGCTGGAAGCCCTCGACTTAGGTTCGCTGGCGGAAGTCCCTGGCAATACGTTGACGGCGGTCTTAGTGCCGGCGGGCGTCGACGCCGATGCGTGGGCGGGCCTCTTGGAAAAGAAATACGGCCTTAAGACGGCCGAGGGCCAAGGGTCGTTGAAGGGCCGAATCCTGCGGTTCGCGCACATGGGGTACATGGACGCCATCGACGTGGTGGGCGTGGTGGCGGCGTTGGAGTGGTCGCTCTTGGAGCTTGGCCACCCGACGGCGGTCGGCAAGGGAGTCGCGGCGGCGGCGAATTCGCTGGCGGCCGACCTCGTACCCAACAAGACCGCGAAGTAAGACACGATTTTCTAAGACGGGACCACGGCTCGATGAAACGCATTTTGATCTGCGATCCACTGCCGGCCGAGGGCTTGGCGATTCTGGAACGGACGCCGGGCGTCGAACTGGTGACGAAGGAAAAACTGAAAGGCGACGC